>CAZFVW010000008.1:0-6755 GCA_964522285.1 uncultured Thermoplasmata archaeon
TGGCATATTTGCCATAGAGAAGAGGAATCTTTGATTCCTGTGAATCTTCGATTGTGTGATATTTTCTTAATTTTTTTTTATTTTGCCTTTGATGATCGGAGATCTTGTTATCTCGATAGGATTCAAAAGGTTTTTATAGTTAAAAAAGCCAGTATATTATAGGTATATTAGTTCTGATCCTCAAGGATGGGGATTATTTTGCTCGATATAGAAAAAGAACGGGACAACAGTTCCCAGGGGGCCTCTTCGGGAGGATTTTTCTTTGGTAGGTTATTTGAAGGTATGATTAGAAATATGAAGGACCTTCCTATAACTTTTAAAACCCAGATTGTAATATTGATCGTCAGTTTATTGTTATTGGCATCGATATCCCTACTTTATTCTGATTTTGATGAAGATGGTATAAACAATGTTCAAGAGATGAGATTAGATACCGATATCTTTGAAAAAGATACGAGCGGAGATGGTATCGAAGATGGAGAAGCTCATAGATATATGATCGACCCCTCGAAAAGTTATCCGAGTTATTTTGTAAGTATCTTCGATAAATTAAAAACCATAGATGAAAAAACAACTAAGCAATTCGCATTGACGATACTGAAAGATGACGAAGTGAGTATAGAAGAAATAGAATTCTTCGATGAATATATGCTTTTCAGGCAGAACTATCCTTCATATTTTATAAACGTGAGCGAAGCTATATTCGTCGATTATGAAATATCAGATTATGAAATCGGGTTTTTAGAAGATTTAAATAAACTCACATCAGAGATGGAAAAAAAGAACGATGTGATACCGTCTCGTTACCTGAACGATTCTAGATTGAGTAAAAGAGAGGCAAGGTATGTTTCTTACTTGATGGACCACAACGCCATAAAAAACCCTATACTAAGTGTTGGTGGCAGACTTTCATCGAACGAATTGATATACATAGAAATGTTAAATGATAACCCTAATAACATAAGGGCCCAGATACTCCAATATTCATATCATAAAGACGGGATAATTGATTGGCGGGAATCGTGGAATATAAAAGATCCAGATAAAGATGGTCTTATCACTATCAAAGAAGAAGAGATAGGTACTGATTTCAACAAGAGTGATACCGATGAAGATGGATTGTGTGATGGAGATGAATTCCTAGCCTATCATACTGACCCCCTTTCTCAAGATACCGACGAGGATAGACTATCGGATGAGGAGGAGATAATGTCTTACTACACGAACCCACTAGAAAAGGATTCTGATGGTGATAACCTTATCGATGGAGAAGAGGTCTTGGATTACAATTCAGATCCGAACGAAAAAGACATAGATCTATACCGCATCAAGGTCAATCTAACTCAAAGAGATGGTTCGATAGACGATAGAGAGAGAGAGTATCTAAGATTGTTAGCTTCAGATCGCCTTAACATATCCAAGCAGATATTAGACTACGGCCCACACATAGATGGTATTTTGACCGAAGAGGAACTAGAAAATTCAAGGGATAGAGATTCTGATGGAGTTATCAAGATAGTGGAAGAGAAAATAGGTACCGATCCGGATAATTCAGATACCGATAGAGATGGGCTTCTAGACGGATGGGAGATCTATTCTTTTCAAAGGAAAGGTTTCAAGCCAGTGCCTTTAGTAGAATATGGAGCTAACCCTCTTCACAAGGATATATTCATCGAGGTGATAGGTGAAGAAAAGATGAGTGAAAATACAAAAAAGACCATCATATCTACATTCGCTAACGCCCCTGTTTCAAACCCTGATGGAGATGATGGGATCACATTACATATCGATGACGATACACCTGGATTTTCACTGGGTGGAGAAAATGCAAAGATATCAGAATATGATCAAAATAAAGTTGGTAATGAACACCCCCGTTACGGTTTATTCTATTTCTGTAAAGTAACCGAACTTGATGGATGGGGGGGTTATGGTGATGTGCCGGGTTATAATTTCATGATAGATTCAGATTTCATAAACAGAGGAGAATATTTCTTCCACGAGATAGGTCACAACATATTAGGTTGGATAGATGAAGAGAATCGGATAGATATTGATGATACGATCCACAGTAAATATCCTGGTTATGCCATGTATTCTGCGCCTACAAAGGTAAACTACCATCCTACAACCTGGAACCAGATAGAGCGGGATGGCATAGAAGGTCTTCCACGTTTGAAAGAAAAATTCGATTGGAAACGGATCGAATGGGGTGTCTCATACGGGTCTGAATGAGGATTTTACTCAAATCTATTTATTCTATATACAGAATCGTTTAATAATATATGAACAACAATACATGTGAATGACGGTTTATTTAGGTACCTCGTAGATTCGAACCGCAGGAAGATACTATACTGGATAGGTAAAGAGTCAAAATGTGTTGACACCATATCACGCTAGTTGGGTTTAGAACAGTCCTTGGTCAGTCATCACCTATAAAAATTACGTAACTGCGGCTGTGGTTACGAGATGAAAGAAGTTGGGTTACCGATAAATCTGACGATCTTGTTTCGAGTGAGCAATGTAGAACCGTTAGGCTTACCGGATAGGGCGCAGCGTATCCTGAAAGACGGTAAAGTTGTTGAATAAAATATTCATGAACATCGACCAGAAAAATTAAAAATCATCGATGAGATAGATCTGTGTATGAAGAGGAATACTAGGAACAAGTATTTTGAGATCGACGATGTTAAAGTCTCAAGAGAAACGGTAGAAGTATTGATGGGTGTGAAGGGTACGGAGGAATTTACTGAAGATTGGAGTCCAGTTATCAAAGCCATAGACGACCCGGATGAACTACCTTTCCTCTTATCTGATATAGACGAACTCGAAGCCACGGATGAACTAAGGATGGCTCTTATCAGAGCACAGGTGCACGCACAATTGAGGATGAAAGAAGATATAGATTACTACAAAAGACAGCTTTTCGCAGCTAAAACGATAGAACTACTGCTCTACAAGAGATTGAGACTGAAATCTATCAGAGAAAGAAGGAAGAAGAATAGCAAAAAATAGGAAAATAAAAAGAAATGTTTTTTGGTTCTTGTTCCGGATAAAGTCACTTTTTATTGATTATATCATCGACTATCTCTTCTGCCCTTCCCAGATATTTCTCCGGCTTGAAAACTTCTTCTAGTTGTCCTTCATCAGTATACTCCATAACTTCATCGTTCTCCTTAAGAACTTCTTTTAACGGTCTTTCTTCGGCTCTTGCTATCATAGAAGCTTCACGTATCAGTTCGTGGGCGTCCTGCCTGCTCATACCTTTGTTAGATAGATGCATCATCACCGGTTCCGCCATCACAAGACCGTCGCTGAGCTGGATATTCTTCTTCATATTCTCGGGGAATACTTCCATGTTCCTGAACAGCTTCTCAGATTTAGCTAGTATGTCGTCCAGTAGCACTAAAGTATGAGACAGCGTGATCCTCTCTGATGAAGAGTTGGAAAGATCTCTCTCGTGCCATAAGATCATATTTTCATAGGTCGGAGTTACGAAGCCCCTGAGTGTCCTGGCTAATCCACATATGTTCTCAGCGGTTATCGGGTTCTTCTTGTGAGCCATGGTCGAGCTTCCCACCTGTTTCTCCGTGTCGAAGGCTTCAGCTGCTTCCATTATCTCGGGTCTCTGGAGGTTCCTTAACTCTGTTGAGAACTTCTGTAGCGATGCGGATATGTTCGCAGCAAGCGATATCAACTCTGCGTACCTATCTCTGCCCACTATCTGGCCGGTCGCTTCTTCTATACCTAATCCTAGATCATCCATCACTAATTTCTGTATCTCTTCCGCATTATCTCCCAAGGCCGCTCCGGTCCCTACAGCACCGCTCATCTTACCTACGGTCACTCTCTTTTCAGCTTCATCCAACCGCTGGATATGTCGGTCTATCTCGGAAGTGTAAGCGGCCAACTTCAATCCGAAAGTCATGGGTATCGCATGCTGTGCGTGGGTCCTCCCGATCATCACTGTCTTCTTGTGCTCTAAAGCCCTTTCAGCCATGGTTTTTCTCAGCGACTTAAGATCACCTTTAAGCACTTGTATTGCCTCTTTCAACTGCAGAGCCATGCCTGTGTCTATTATATCGTTCGAGGTGGCACCGAGATGTATGTATTTCTCAGCTTCACCGCAGTATCTCCCGAGTACTCGAACAAGAGCCATAATATCGTGTTTGGTCTCCTCCTTCTCGACCCTTTCGACTTCCTGCCAATCGACGGTTTTTGTATTTGCGTTCTCGGTTATGACATCAGCAGCTTCTTTGGGAATATTTCCGACCTTCGCATGAGCTCTCGCAAGAGCAGCTTCCACTTCCAGCAACTTCCTTGTTTTATTCTCTTTACTTAGAACCGATTTCATCTCTTCGCGACCGTACCTGTAATCCAGAGGACAGACCAACATTTTTTCACTTACCTCGATTTTTATTTTACTCTATGCCCATTGCGGCGTTCGTTCTTTGGATACTCTTCATATTATCCTCTTCTATCTCCATCATGGCCCTGATCGCATCCACATTCTCTGGAACGATATCGCTTTCTTGATGTATGGCCTGGTAATAGTAGAGGATTCCGTCTTCTACTTTGGTACCATCTTCCCAAACCGCTATCTCGTTGAGATCTCCTCTGAGATTCTCTCTATCTTTTGCCCATTCCTTGATCTTTGCAGTTGAATCAACTCCCTGTTCGGCGTTGAAGAATTTGACACGGGGTGTTCTTGCCCAAAGGTCGAGGATCTCATCAGTCGATACATCTTCCTTCAGATCTACGATCACACTGTGAAGGTGCATTATAGTCGTGGGTACTTTGACCGCCGTGGTCTGGATATTGATTTCTGGAACTACGCTCTGCACGTCGGGACCGTGATGTGAAGGTATATTCAGGACGGGATTTATCGCGTTGATCGGCCCCCTGCTCGTATCCCATGGATCCGCTCCTCTTCTTATCATAACCGCAGTGACCTTCTCCATCCCATGATCTCTGTGTATCGGATAGAGAGTTCTCAGAAGCCCGGTTGTATTACATGAAACAACTCTCAGATAATCAGCACCAAAAGCTTCTTCGTAGTTGGCCATAGAGTTGAATGAAAGACCTGTAAGCGAGTGTTTTTCACCGCCCTGCCACAATGCTTTCACTCCCGCTTCTTCATACTTTGGCTTGTATCCTGCTTTTTTCGGAGTGCCGTCTACGATGATATCTGCCTCATCAAGAAGATCTTCCAGCATCCCCTCCACAGGGATATCTTTCTCTTCGAACTTGTCTAGATATTTGTCCAAGGCGGCGTAGAAAGGAAATCCTTTTTCCACGGCCATCTCGGCCTCGTATGTCGGGCTCCTTTTGGCCACGCCGACTATCTCCATATCATCCTGCAGTGATACTGCGTCCGCTACTCTCTTACCAACGGTTCCATATCCATTTATTCCGACTTTTACGGTCATTTATTTTCCCCGTTTTACCGTAATGACATTAATGATATGAATATTACGGTTGAACTCAGTGTGAACTAGAATAAATTTAGTCTTACCTTCACTCGATCTTGTATCTCAGCATAGCTCCAACCTTACCTAGAGCTTCAAGTTTCTCCCCACCCTCGTGTGTGCTGCTGATAACGACCACGTCGCCGCCCTGCTCTTCGGTCTTGTTCATCATCTCCTCTCCTTCCTCGTCCCTGACCATATCGTCTAGGATCAACAATTTCTGAACTGCTCCTATCTGTGTTGCCCTTTTAACAGAATCTACTCCGTAGGAATATGCACCGTCTTTCTTTATCTCTCTTAGGAGATTTTCAACTTCCTCGGTCTCGAAAGAAACACGCTGGCCTTCTAGACTTGCTCTTTCCCTACCGCTTTTCAGTACCTCGTGGATCCCTGTCTTTCCTCCTACTCCTGCGGGGATTACTTCGGCGTGTTTAACGTATTCCGGTTCCTTCCTCTTTAAGTACTCGAAGAAATCTTCTTTAGTGAATCCAGGCCCTAATATGACCAGAGGTTCACCGGGTTCGATTATGGTCTTCAATTTCTCCAGGATGATCTGGAAGAATTCCTTTTTGGGCATACGATTGTCGCTGTACATCTTACCGCCCATGTTCGGGGATACGTGGGCCATCTCTTTCAGGCCGTACTGTCTCATGATCGCGATTATCGCGTCGTTGTCCTCCATAGCTACGAAGGTTATAACGGGTTTCTCGCTCTGCTCGACGGCTTCTTTCAACCGCTGTAATTCATGGTTCTTCCACTCCCCTTTGATTATGGTTAGTTGATCGCCGTCGGTCAGATTTAGTGTGTGATACGAGCCGTGGTCCTGCGGCCCCTCGACGATGACACCTAGCACTCTCAGCCTGTCTGTGAATTCGTGGAACTCCACCTTCTCCACTTCGATGTCAAGTCTCATCCGCTTCTTCTCACCCCGCTCGGATCTAAGTTTGTCGCTCTGGGTCTCCTCTCTGCGGAATGTCATTGCTGAAACTATATCTCCTTCCTGCAGAACGTTCTTCAGGTGCCAGAGGTCGTCCATGTTATCTATTCGGATCTTTATCCGGCCGTGCCTTTTATCCTGGTGGAGTATCTTCATCTAATGATGGATAATAATAGTGTTTTATAATATCTCTGTTGTTAAAAAATGAAAAGGAAAAAAGGAAGAAGGTTTTTAGAACTCTTTACTGCCTTTATTCACCCCTTTTTCGGTTGTTCCCTGGTTATGTTGCTGTTGTGGTGGTTGGTTCTGTGGTGGTTGGTTCTGTGGTGGTTGGTTCTGTGGTGGTT
>CAZFVW010000008.1:6855-19090 GCA_964522285.1 uncultured Thermoplasmata archaeon
GTTGGTTCTGTGGTGGTTGGTTCTGTGGTGGTTGGTTCTGTGGTGGTTGGTTCTGTGGTGGTTGGTTCTGGAAATTATTAACTGCAGGCCCATGCTGTTCTTCATCCTCCGATCTGTTTTTAGCAATAAATAATATCACTACTAAGACCACCGCCGCTATAATTATCAATATTATCCACCAATATGAACCGATTTTGTCACCTGGACCTATTGGATCTGAATCTTCTTCTCCTGTTGTAAATGTAATCTCTTCATTCAGCTCATTGTCAAATGTATCCGCTGCGTTTATATCGACTGTGTATTCAGTTTCATGCTCCAAAGAATCGACCGGAATGAAAGTCAGTTTCATATAGTCCTCTGATAATGTCCATTCACCTGCTATCTCAGAATCTCCGTCTGTTACAGTGATATCAACAGTGTCTGGATCAACAGGTTCGTCGAACTCTACAACTATTTCTTCATCTATATTGACATCTGTCTCTCCATCATCAGGAGTTATCTCCTGAACCACAGGCGCCGTGGTATCTAAAACACTAAAACTTCCGGTTTTCTTAGTTGTTTTCTGTCCACTACTATCCTGACAGGTTATCCTCACACTTACATCCTCTGATATCTCTTCTGGTATCCAGGAATAACTTCCCGAGTTCTCTACATTTTGATCTAATGTGATCCAGTTATATCCTCCGTCGTAAGTGATCTCTATTATCAGCGGTTCTTGGGGTAAAGGCTCATCGTCGCTAGCGGTCCATTCGATCTGTATAGCATTTCCGAATTCATATTCTTCTCCAGATGAGGGATTATCTATATTCAAGCTAGGTTTTTCATCTTCCTCTTCTGGAGTTATCTCTTCTCCGGTAGTGAAAGAGAAAGAGTATTCATCTTCTAGGGCCAATCCATTCTCGTCTTCAGCATCCGTTGTAATTGAAATGTCATAAGTCGTACCGTAATTCAGACCATCAACCGGTGTGATAGTAATCTCAGTATTATCATCGTTCCATGATACAGAATAATCGAAGAGGGGAGAAGTATCTAAGGCATCCTCTACTGAATCCGCATTCATTGGTTCTGAGAAAGTTAAGGTGATAGTTGTATCGATGTCGACATCCGTACTTCCATCTGAAGGGGTTGTACTATCTACCGTTGGAGCGGTTTCATCTCTTGTGGTAAAACTCCACGTGATAGATTGTGTTGTCGCCTGTCCGTCATCTGCTATTGCATACCAACTATATTCGGTAAGTTCATCGAGGTTAGACCATTCGATCGTGGCTGTAGAACCGCTTGTTACTCCCCAGTCCGTTCCGATTAAACTACCATCTGAAGCATCGTAGAATCTTACATCCATCGTGTCGCCATCCGGGTCAGATACATCGACGCTCAAAGTGGGACTAGTTGTTACATCATATTCACCATCAGATGGATCTGGATTGTTCGGATTAATGGGATTATTGTTACTACCTGTAGTTGTGAAAGTCCAAGTGGCCGAGATGTTGGTATTGATTCCATCTGAAACTATTACATACCATGAATAAGTATATCCGTTCGTCAAATCGTTCCAGCTCGTATAAGCCCTCGTATCATTAACTACGCTTAGATCCTGCCCTATCAAACTGTTGTCAGAGGCGTTATAAAAGTAAACATCCAAATTACTTCCATCGGAGTCTGTTACGTTCACGCCCAATATCGAATTTGAACCTATATCTGAAGATCCATCTGAGGGGAAAGGGTTCGTCGGCTCATCCGGGATATGATTTGTCGTGAAATTCCATACTGTAGATGTTATAACCTGATGGGAATCATTTACCTTAACAAACCACGAATAACTCTTACCATTTTCCAACCCATTCCACGTATAATACGCAGTGCCTCCGCTTGCTACGAGATTATCCTCTCCTAAGTATACGTTACCTGCAGCATCATAGAATGTAACGTTCAATGCATCTCCATCAAGATCAGATACATCGACGCTCAAAGTTACACTCGTCGGCAGTTCCGTTGAACCGTCAGATGGTGATGGATTTGAAGGTGAATTAGGCGGATAATTAGTCCTGAACCACCATGTTGAAGAAGTCTTATTCTGGCAACTATCGTTAGCAATGGCGTACCATTGATAAATGGTTCCGTGTGATAATCCATTCCATGTAACAGAAGCTGTGGTGTCGTTAGAAACGCCATTGACAGTTCCAATAACCATGTCTGTCGAAGCATCGTAGAATACAACGTCCATGTTATCTCCATCTGGATCAGATACGTAAACGGATAACGTTACTGAAGTATCATGTCCAATGGTAGCGTTCGCAGGATCGGGGTTCGTGGGTTCATCAGGTTCTCGATTGGTTGTAAATGACCAGGTGGAAGACAGGACTTCATCAGTAGTATCATTTGCCGTAGCATACCAACTGTACGACTCTCCATATGTCAATCCGATCCATTGTATGCTAGTTGTACCGTTGTTAACGAAATTATTCCAACCGATCAAGCTGTCATCAGAAGCATCGTAGAAAGACACATTCATAGAGTCTCCATCAGGGTCTTCAACATCTACACTCAACGTTACAGGTAAGTTTTGACCTTGTGCTCCGTTGGTAGGAGTGGGATTACTTGGTACCAATGGCGCCTTGTTATCCGTTTTCGTAGTGAAATTCCACGTAGCGGATCTGTTTTCGTTCATGGTATCATTGGCTATGGCATACCAAAAGTATTCCGTGTTCATATCCAAACCAGACCATGTTACCATTGCTGTACCTCCATCTGGAACACTGTAATCAGTTCCGATCAAGCTGCCATCTGATGCATTGTAGAAAGATACATCCATCCATTGTCCATCGTAATCCGATACATCTACACTCAAAACAGGACTAGTGCTAACATCTATAGAATTGTTTGACGGATCGGGATTAAATGGTTCATCCGGTATGTAATTAGTTCTAAACTGCCATGTAGATGATTGATTGTTTAAATCCCCATCGTCAGCAACAACGTACCATTCATAGATCGTTTCAATGGTCAAACCAGACCATACTACAGTAGCTGTATCACCGCTAGATACACCCAAATCTGTACCGATTATACTGTCGTCAGAAGCGTCGTAGAATGTAACACCCATAGAATCTCCATCTGGATCCGATACATCGACTGACAAAGATACCTCCGTATCCAATCCGATCGAATTATTAGCAGGTGTAGGATTTGTTGGTTCATCGGGTTGTAGATTTGTTAAAGCAGTTGTGAATGACCACATGATCGATTGATTTGTCGTTAATCCATCGTCGGCAACTGCGTACCAATAATAAGTATGACCATTATTCAATCCTGACCAGGTAACTGTAGCGGTCCCACCATTTGCTACGTCCGTGTCTGTCCCGATGATACTGTCATCGGATGCGTTATAGAAGGTCACATCCATATTATCACCATCAGGATCCGTTACATCAACACTCAAAGTCGGGGAGGTTCCTACATTCGTTGCACCATCTGAGGGAACCTCGTTTGTCGGTTCAAGTGGGGCGTAATTTGTCGTGAATGTCCAAGTGGAAGAGGTTTTATCAAAATGGCTATCGTTCGCTACTGCGTACCAACTATAAGTTTCGCCATAAGAGAGACTATCCCAAGTTGTCCAAGCAGTTCCCCCGCTTGGGATGCTCGAAGCTGTCCCTATCAGGGTGTCATCTGATGCGTCGTAGAAATACACATCCATAGTATCATTTTCTGGATCTGATACATCTACTGTCAAGGTTTGAGATGTGTCCAAGCCTGTAGAACCATCAGAAGGTGATGGATTCACTGGCGGATAAGGCGGATCGTTGATTTCTTCAACCACGGTCAAGTTAACCGGCACAATAATCTGGCCTTCATCTTGGTCATTACTATAAACTGTAATGTTAGTTTGATAATAGCCTTGACTAAGAGTGCTAGTATTAACAATCAATTCTACTGAAGTTTGATTTTCTGGAGAAACCGTTCCATTGGTTGGATTTATTGTTAGCCAAGAATGCGTATTCTTGGTATAATTGACGGTGAAATCGTCAATATACCATCCTTTATAGTTATTAGCTATGTCATCAATGGTATCAAAATAAAATCCAATTCGGATGACATCTCCATAGTAACTACTTAGGTTTAAGCTCCTTTTCTGCCAAGTGTTCATCGCACTTTCATCTAACTGGGTTATATCCGTCCAACCGCTTCCATTATTCACTTGTACCCATCTTTGATCATAAGTTGGATAGACTCCTTCTGTTTCATACCACTCCCAGAACTCAAGAGAGATATTTGAACCAGACGGACAATCAGTTAAGTCTATTTCTGGCGAAAATAATCTACCACTGTTCTGTGTTCCAGTACCATATGTCCCATCAGAGTCCTGACCATACCACCAACTCGTGACAGGGCTATGGCTGTTGTTGTATGTATCTACACCGTCCTGCACTTGATGCCACAATCCTGTTGAATTCCAGCCGTTTACCCCGCTCTCCATATCGTCGGTGAAATTAGATGGTAGCTTTATGGTGAAATCTAAATCCGCCATCCCATCGTTTCCTATCGTAAGGTTATCACTGTCAGTCTGCCCGGCTTCAACCGTGAAATCGAAAACGTTCGGAGATGTCCATATATCCGGCTCAAGAGTTACATTCACTGTTGTATTCATCCTGTTGTTACCGGTATTGTTCTCTCCGCTAACTGGCACAACGTAAAGTTCTAAGTTGAAAGTACCTGCGCTCATCGGAGTCCATCCCAGAGATACATTTGTCGACTCTCCAGAAAGAAGTGATGATATCGTCGTAGTGTTCTCTGATGAACCATTAACGTATAATTCCACAACTAAGTTACTTTCATCGTTCTGACCGTAATTAGTTATCGTTCCATCGACAGTTACTTGCTCCCCAGCTATACCGTCTTCAGGTGCATTTATATCGGTGACTGCCACATCATGAGGTGCAGGAGTGACTGTAAGATTAACCGGAATTGTAATACTCCCTTCGCTAGGATCGTTGCTGAATACACTTATATTAGTATGATAACTACCGGGACTTAACATAGATGAATTTATAGAAACTGTATGATTTGCATCTATGGACGGGCTTATTGTGCCATTTTTTGGTTTCACTTCAATCCAATCTGGTAGCGAAGACAATTGTACGCAAATCGAAACTAAATCACTACTGACGGTTTTGACATATTTCAGTTCGAAAGGCGGTTCTTGACTGTAAACAAAGAATGACGAGTTACCGTTATCCGAGACTACAATCTTATCATTAAATGCATATGAATCAGTAGCTGATATCGGGTCCTCTTTTGGAGATTCAGGGCTTTCTACCCAGTTATTAGGGTCGGAATTACTTATATCAAGTATGACTAAACCCCTATTTCTATCTGGAATGAATAAAAAGTTTCCATCATTGCTCACAGATATATCACCTGGGGCCCGAGGAGAACCCAAAACAGCCCAATTATCTCTATAGATGTACCAATTAGAGGGATTAGGGTCTGTAGAATCGATAACTACTACATATTCAACATCAGTATCTAAAACTACCAAGTATTGACCGTTTTTTACAAATTTGCATCCGCCTGCCTGATTTGATATATCAAAACTATTTTGTTCGACCCAATCACTAGTTGAATAGACTTCAATAATACCAAAATTGCCTGAAGTAACAAGGATGCTGTCATCAGAATTGAAACAGAGGTTGTAGACCCTTGTGTTACTACTTGTTAAAGTTTCAACAAGGCTGTAATCACTTGTATCATAAATGTATGTATTTCCATCTGCCGAGCCGACTGCAAGATACTCCCCACCATGTGAATACCTGCATGTATTTAAATTGTCAGAGGGATCAGTTAATGTCTTAACAAGGGTTATATTCTCCAGTGGATTAACATCCCAGATTTTTATAGTATCGTCGTTGGACACACTCGCTATCTCACTTGTGCCCTCTCTATGATCGATGTTTTTTACCTGTTCACTATGTTCGGATAAAGATTTTACAAGGGACAGATCACTGCCGTCATATATCTCCATATTCCCTGTATCCTCTCCAGTAATGAATTGATGACTATTACCCTGTATCTCGTATTCTAAATCCGCCATCCCATCGTTTCCTATCGTAAGGTTATCACTGTCAGTCTGCCCGGCTTCAACCGTGAAATCGAAAACGTTCGGAGATGTCCATATATCCGGCTCAAGAGTTACATTCACTGTTGTATTCATCCTGTTGTTACAGGTATTGTTCTCTCCGCTAACTGGCACCACATAGAGTTCTACGTTGAAAGTACCTGCGCTCATCGGTGTCCCCCCCAGAGACACGTTTACAGAATCTCCTGAGAGAATAGACGATATAGTCGTGCTGTTCTCAAGGGTGCCATTCACCAAAAGCTGGACATCCACATTGGTCTCGTCATTCTGACCGTAATTAGTGATAGTCCCGTTTACTTCAATTTGGTTTCCGGCTTCGCTATGTTTAGGAGCTTTAATATCAGTAACCGCTAGATCATGAGGAGCTGGAGTCACGGTAAGATTTACAGGTATGGTAATCGTATTTTCATCAGGATCATTGCTCATAATTGTTAGATTTGTTTGATAGAAACCCGGTGATAACATAGTTGTATTCACTTCGAGAGATATATTTATCTGGCTTCCCTGAGAGATGGTCGTATTTTCGGGGGAGTATGTTAACCAATTTACGGGATCTTCAACCGTTAAGTTATACTGATAATATATGTCGTCGTTATCTTCTGTATCATCAATCATTATCTCGATATCGGTGTAACCCTGAGTACTGTAATCACCGTCTACAACCACCCTTGAGCCACCAGTCCCTGTGTAGATCGTAGTCCAACTGCTACCGTTCCATCCGTTCACTGTTACATTTAATGTATCAGAGTCACTAGAATAAGCGTACAGGTATATATCATAGAAAGTGCCCTTATTGCCATCATTATTTACATCGTAACTAATATAGTCATGAATGTCGGCTTGAGTTGTATTAGATGTGCCTGTGAAATTGTTTATACCATCATAAATTTGACAATCTAAAGTATCCAAACCATCATTACTGATGGTCAGATTATCACTGTCAGTCAAACCGCCTTCTACTGTAAAGTCGAAGGCGTTCGGAGATGTCCATATATCCGGTTCAACTGTGACGTTTACTGTTGTATTCATCCTGTTGTTACAGGTATTGTTCTCTCCGCTAACTGGCACCACATAGAGTTCTACGTTGAAAGTACCTGCGCTCATCGGTGTCCCCCCCAGAGACACGTTTACAGAATCTCCTGAGAGAATAGACGATATAGTCGTGCTGTTCTCAAGGGTGCCATTCACCAAAAGCTGGACATCCACATTGGTCTCGTCATTCTGACCGTAATTAGTGATAGTCCCGTTTACTTCAATTTGGTTTCCGGCTTCGCTATGTTTAGGAGCTTTAATATCAGTAACCGCTAGATCATGAGGAGCTGGAGTCACGGTAAGATTGACTGGTATTATGATTATCCCTTCATCAGGATCATTACTCTCCACCGTCAAATTCGCTTGATAGAAACCTGGGCTTAATGTACTAGTATTCACCATTACATCAACGACGGTTTGATTAGACTTCTCGATTGTACCATTTATTGGGTCCTCGGACAACCATTCTATATCGACACTTTTTAATGCCGTCCATACCATAGAGTTGTAAAGTAACTGGTAATCATCATCGTTAGAATTTTGTTCTGGTATATTAGATATGTAAACCGAATGATATAAGAAATTATCATTGACAACTACTGAGGCAGCATCAGTTCCTGAAATCGCTATGATATTCCCTTCCTCGATGACTGTATTCCAATCATTAGTGGAAGGTGAAGCGGTATACAGGTCTCCTGGAACATAAGGATCCGATATATCTTTCAAAACAGGATGAGTAAGATTTTGTAGACTAACAGAAGAAAAAGAACCACCCACCCATTCATAGGTTGCATAACCATCTAATCCATGTAGAGGCGCAATGCCTGGAGCATTATTAGGTGCATCGGCTGAATCCAATGTGCCCGACGTCGAGATAAGACCGTGCCCCTCTTTAACATACTGTTCGATCGCTGATAACTCTTGATCTGAAAATTCCCATCCATTTGAAGAACTCCATGCGTCACTAATAACGAGGACATCAGCTTCACTAGCATCTAGATCTGAATATGTGATTGGATCGATATTTAATTGGCTATAATCTATAATTATTTCGGTAGAACCAAAATCTTGCCAATTGTTGTTAAGATAATCCCATGTTGACGTTCCGTGATCTGAACCCCAACTATCAAGAATAGATACATTGATAGTTTGTGTTGTTGCTTGCTCTTCTCCGTATTCAAAAATCTCGAAATTTAGGTCGTCATATCCATCATTACCGATAGTCAGATTATCACTGTCATTCTTTCCCGCTTCTACTGTAAAGTTGAATTCATTCGGGTTTGTCCATATATCCGGATAAGCTTCTACATAAACCGTCATATTCATCCAATTATTCGTGGTATCGTTTTCACCGCTTACAGGTACAGCATACAGACTTAGATTATGATTTCCCTCTGAAGTGGGAATCCATCCCATAGAAACGTTCGTTGATTCGTTGGAATTCAACTGTGATATCGTCGTGCTATTTTCTACGACGCCGTCCACAATGAGTTGAATATCGAAATTGGTCTCGTCATTCCCCCCTTGGTTTTCAATCGTCCCATTGACCATGACCTGTTCTCCCGCTATAACATTCCCTGTAGAATTAATCGATGTAACATTGAGATCATGAGCAGGTAATGTTGTAAAATTCCACTCGTAACCTGTTCCTACATTCCCTTCTTCATCCTCATATCCTGTAATATTAATCGTAATAGTATCCTCATAATTCCAATCATTGTGAGTCCATGTAGCAGTATCGTTTACAAAATCGTCTGAAGTCCAACCCTGAAATGACCATCCACCAGGATCGAAACCCGCTATTTGAGTCAAAGTCGGATCTATATTTGTATTCATCGATTTTGTGAATTTCACAGCGACATTGTTACCAATGGGAACATCTATGATTCCTTTAGAAGGAGTTGTTGATAGAACAGTTAAAATCCGCTCTTCAGCTTCAAAATTGCTCCAGTAAGGCTTTGTTTCATTATATTTTACTGTGAATATAACATCGAACCATGCTGTGCAAGCACCCCAACCTTTTGATTTGGTATATATTCTATTTATGGTGTCATTGGTCTGGAAGGGTGAATCATCCCAGGTTACGGGGCTATATCCAGGAGTTTCTAGTTTGCAATCCGATGTGAAGTTAGTGAAATCAATATCTGTTATCTCAGCCTTGATCCATTGTTGAGTAGTTAAAACATCGTAAATTTGACTTGTGTCATAATGAAGAGGATCGATATCGTTATCATCATTTTCAGTATAAAGATTGACACCCGTTATTGTTGATCCAGTTTCGTTATCCATCTTTAGAAAATGTGCATCTCTTTCAGGTCGGTTCTCGTGTCCTATATAAGAGTACCAGTGAAGTTCGGAAAATTTTCTTTCGGATGGAAATGGGTAGTAACCCTCTGCCCATGCACTACTACTTGATCCATCACATATAAGACTCGCATCACCTCTAAAAGAGCGGGCAGTATCTATACCCCACTCATCCGCATCGGTCACTTCAACCCACCCTTCTGGATTCTGTCCATCACTCTGTCCCTCGAAATCTTCGAAGAATGGGAAAGTTGCTGTACCGTTACTCTCACTAAAAGCATCATCATTTCCATAGTACATATACATGTAATCGTCGCCGGACGTGTTCACCCAAACATTAGCATAATTTTGATCATTTTTTTCTTCGATCCAGTACGATCTGAGAGTTACACCATCAGCAGCCGTGAAACGTATATCGCTGAAATTGCTGTTACAATGCCCCTCACAACTGATATCTCCTCCTCCATTGTATGATATGTTGATTTCCATCTGATAATCGCTCACAGGATTAGATATGTTAATCCTCTTCCTGCATATCCACGATTTATCTAACCAATTCGATTCTCCAAGAAGGAAGGGGTCACTCTGCGATAAATCGTTTTTATCATCCCTTCCTTGAACTATGTTTCCTAAGCCTGCAAATAAAACATTCGCTAACAATAGAATAATAATAGCTAACGAATATATTTTTATCTTTTTCACGTTTTCACTACTCCATATTTTTTAAAAGTTTTGAACATAATATTATTATAAAAATTAATCCGATGATAATACTAACATATACGTTCATCGATTCAAAAAAAGCGCTAGTGCTATTCCGTAAGGTTCGGATCATAAATGGATTTCCTCCTGATTAGGATGAGAATGTAATTACGTTATAAATTATTTATGCTTTAATTAAATTACAATGTGAAATGATTAATTAATAAAGAAAAAAACGGTTTTTTAGAAATCCTTTTACTTTCCTCAAAAGGATCTCACCACTGCTTCTTTTCCTCTTCTGGAGGAGGGGGCGGCGGTTCGTCGGTTAATTGCTGACTTTGTCCGTAGTTTTCATCTTGATATGATCCTTCGTAAGTGACAGGAGATTCTATATCTTCTTTAGACCTGCTCTTCATCACTAAAAATACTACAACTATAATGACTATAATAATGATTAACAATATCAAAAATAAGTATTGGACAATATCTCCTAAACCAGTGGATTCTTTTTCTGGCTCAGTCTTAAAGTTCACTGTCTCGTCTATCTCATTACCGTAAGCATCTTCAGCTGTTATCGATATCGTATAATCTTTACCTCGATCTAATTCTTCAGTGGGTGTGAATGTATATATTTTATTATCTTCTAAAGGGGTCAGTTCTCCATCGATCTCAGTACCCTCACGTGTCATAGTCACTTCTACATTATCTGGGTCTAAAACCTCACCAAATACGATCTGGATCTCTTCGTCTACACTAACATTTATTTCGTCGTCTCTCGGGGTTATTTCCTGTATTACAGGTGGTGTAGTGTCCAAAACACTAAAACTGCCTGTTGTCTTTTTAGTGTTCTGCCCAGCACTGTCTTGACATGTTATTTTAACCTGGATTTCTTCGGATATTTCTTCTGGCACCCATGAATAACTTCCAGTATCCTCAATATTTTGATCTAATGTCTCCCAATTATTTCCATCATCATATGTTATCTCTATCATTATTGGTTCTTCTGGCAGTGAATTATCATCACTAGCGTTCCACTCGATCTGAATAGTAGCTCCGAATTCATACTCCTCTCCGGCAGAGGGATTATCAATATTCAAACTAGGTTTTTCATCAGGTTCTTCCTCTGTAGTGAAAGAGAAAGAATATTCGTCTTCTACAGCCAATCCGTTCTCATCCTCAGCATTCGTTGAAACTGATACATCATAGGTTGTTTCATAATTCAAATCGTCAACAGGTGTGATAGAAATCCCTGTATCAACAGTGTTCCATGATACATAATAATCGAAAACTGGTGAGAACTCTAGCGATCCCTCTACAGAAGTAGTGTTCATCGACTCTGAAAAAGTGATCGTGATGATCTTATCGATACCTATGTCAGTATTTTCATCTGCAGGATTTGTAAGAACTACTGTTGGAGGCGTTTCATCATTCGTGGTAAAGCTCCAGGTGTTAGATTGTTTTGTCTCCTCTCCATCATCTGCGGTTGCATACCAACTGTATTCCGTTAGTTCATCTAGACCTGTCCATTCTATCGAAGCGACTGAATCGTTTAATACTCCTATATCTGTCCCGATTACACTATCATCGGACGCATCATAGAACGTAACATCCAACGTATCTCCATCTGGATCAGAAACATCTACACTCAGTGTGGGGCTGGTTTCTATTCTTATATCACCATCTGATGGGTTTGGGTTATCAGGGCTGTTAGGTGCATAATTACCCGCAGTAGTTTTGAAATTCCATTCATATCCACTTCCTATATTTCCATCTACATCCCTATATCCGGTTATATTGATCGTTATATCGTCATCATTATCCCAATGATTATGTGTCCATGTGGCTGTATCGTTCGCTATATTATTGGTAGTCCAGCCCTGGAATGACCACCCGCCCGGATCGACTCCCGATATTTGAGTTAAAGTCGGGATTACGGTTGTATTCATCGAGTTAGAAAATATAACTGCTATATTATTATCTACGGGTACATTGTTTTCACCTTGATCGGGGTCTGTAGATAGAACCGCTAAATTTTTTTCTTCACTACCGAAACTACTCCAACTT
>CAZFVW010000009.1:0-276 GCA_964522285.1 uncultured Thermoplasmata archaeon
CCTTCAGGACGATTATATAACAGCAGCGAGAGCAAAGGGTGTACCCGAAAGGAAAGTTATCTACGGACACACTTTGAAGACGGCTGCACCACCGATAGTTACAGCGGCCATATTGACTTTCTTACTATCTATAGGCGGCGCAATGATTACTGAGATCATATTCAATTGGCCAGGTTTGGGAAGATTGACTTATACCGCTATATGGCAGAACGACGTACCTGTGATAATGGGCGTGGTTTTCATTTCTACATTCTTGTATATCACAGGTTATCTCTT
>CAZFVW010000009.1:286-18816 GCA_964522285.1 uncultured Thermoplasmata archaeon
TTATATTCGGCTTCCTGGATCCAAGAGTCGAAGTGGGAGCGGAGAAATCAGTATGAGGTGATAATCTATGACAATAAGGCTAAAAGATTTAAAGGAAAGAGCACGGACTATCTTGAACGAGTTCAGAGGACAGAAGATGGGTATACTCGGTCTGAGTATAATCCTATTAATCTTTATCATAGGTCTCATAGCTCCCATCTTGGCACCGAACGCAAATTCAGAATGGTATCAAACTATAAGGTGGAGAGATAATCCAAAAGGAGTTCCACCAACTTGGGCTGATTATTTCACAGCAGAGAAATTAGCTCCGAAAGATGTTAAAACATCCCCTGAAGAAACTCCTGAAGGGGATTTCGTCAGACTAGATTACAGATATAATAATGAATATGACAGACCCTCGCAAGATATAATCGTTTATGTAGAAGGGACTTACAGCGGTACTTCGAGACCGACACTTTTCATAGAATTGCAGAGACCTGATACTGCAGGTGTTGATGGAGATGAGAGCATAGGCATCATATCTACAAATATAGGCAGTAATGGGACCTTCTCAGCTAGGTATTCACTCCTGAGGTCATCACAGCAAAAACCAACGATATACAACTTCGCTACTCAATTTCAGGACCCGGATAATATACCGGACCAGGTCAATATGGACCCAGCTAACGTTGCATTCGGGAAACCGACTGAGGATATATTGACCGAACCCGAAACTTTGAAAGGTGAATATATTGTTACAGTTGCAGTTTACGGCAGTAATATACAGGTTTCCCATGGAGAAGAAGACTCTAGGGTAATATTCACAGGTGCAAAATACGGTTTCATGGGCACTGACACTAACGGTGCAAGCATCAACCTAGCGTGGATATGGGGCTGCCGTTATGCGTTATTGATAGGTGCGATAGTTGCAGTTACAACGGTTTCGGTAGGAACCCTTTTTGGAATGACGAGTGCTTATTTCGGTGGATGGGTCGATGAGATTATGCAGAGGATAAACGAGATCGCTATAGGTATCCCGACACTACCGGTGATGATCATCGTTATGTTCATGTGGGAACAGTCTATATGGGTCATGATATTACTTATGTCGATATTATATTGGAGAGGTATCGCCAAGACCATAAGAGCTAGGGGTCTGCAGATCAGGCAGGAAACCTATGTAGAAGCCGCTCAGTCCTTAGGTTCCGGTGGAGGCAGAGTGATTCTCACTCACATGGTACCTCAGATCTTACCATACTCCGTTGCTGAAGCAGCTTTGATCGTTCCTTTGGTTATCATCGCAGAGGCGGGTTTAAGCGTACTCGGCCTTGGTGATCCTACTATCGTAACATGGGGAAAACTGTTAAGTGAGGCGCATAACAATCAAGCTACGATACAAGGTATGTGGTGGTGGGTCCTTTTACCAGGTATAGGTATAACTCTCTTAGGATTCGGATTCATCGCTTCAGGTATGGCCATCGAACGAGTTGTCAACCCCAAGATGAGACAGAGGTAATAAAATGGAAAAAGAAAAAGTTCTCGATGTCAAAGATCTCAGCACGCATTACTTTACGAGCAAGGGCGTAGTGAATGCATTAGATGATGTATCATTCGATATCAAGAAAGGGGAATCCCTAGGGATCGCTGGAGAGAGCGGTTGTGGAAAAAGTACTTTGGCGTATTCACTATTGAAAATGGTACAACCTCCTGGAAGGATAGTTGAAGGAAGTATCAAACTCGACGGTATTGAAGTCACTGAACTCACGGAGAATCAAGCTCGAAAGAAGATAAGGTGGAACAGAGTTTCGATGGTTTTCCAGGGTGCTATGGATATCATGACGCCCGTCTATTCCGTAGGTCAACAGATGGAAGAGCCCCTCAAATATCACAAGAACATCACTGGGGATAAAGCTAGGGAAATATGCGAGAAATATCTGGATTTGGTAAATCTAGATTCAGAGATATTCGATAGGTATCCGCACGAACTCAGTGGTGGGCAGAAGCAAAGGGTCATCATCGCGACTGCTCTGCTTTTAGAGCCTAACTTGATAATTCTAGATGAACCAACCACGGCATTAGATGTTGTTGTCGAAGCTCGGATAATGAACGATCTAAAGAGATTGAAGAAAGAACTAGACAACGCGATGATATTCATCACTCACGATCTCAGCATATTGGCAGAAGTATCTGATAAATTGGCTATAATGTATGCAGGTTGGATCGTTGAAATAGGTAGTGCAATGGAGATATATAAGAATCCCAAGCATCCCTACACGCAGAAATTATTAGCAGCGATACCGAGGCTTCACAAAGATATAGATCGTTTAGAATTCATACCAGGAGCACCTCCTGATCTCGTAAGGCCGCCTAAGGGTTGCAGATTCTATCCTAGGTGTCCTAAAGCGATGGATAAGTGTACAAAAAAAGAGCCAGGCATATACGACGTAGATGGAGTAAAAGTCAAATGCTTACTATACGAGGATTGATAAAAGATGGCTAAACCAATACTAGAAGTTAAAAATTTAACCAAGCATTTCGAGATTTCACAGTCATTCCTTAAGAAGTTGATGGGAAAGGAGAAACTTTTCGTGAAAGCTGTCGATGGGATTGATTTCGAGATATATCCAAAGAGGACGATGGCTTTAGTAGGCGAATCAGGTTGTGGTAAGACCACCGTCGGGAAGTTGATCATGAGATTATTGGACCCGACGGGCGGTAGTATCTTGATGGAAGGTAAAGATATCGCGAAACTCGATGATGCTGCTAAATTGAAGGCCTACAGAAGAACAACACAGATGATATACCAGGATCCGTTCTCTTCTTTGGACCCACGTTTCAAAGTTTTCGGTATATTGGAAGAACCCATGTTGATCCACAACATAGGTGGAGATATCGATGAAAGGCGGGTTCTTATCGAAAAGGCACTAGAGGAAGTTAAACTCACCCCCCCCGATGATTTCATCGACAGGTATCCACACATGTTGTCAGGCGGACAGAGACAGAGGGTCGCTATCGCAAGGGCGCTGATTTTGAATACAGATTTCATCGTTGCGGATGAACCCGTTTCGATGCTAGATGTTTCGGTGAGAGCTGAAGTTCTGAATCTGATGAAAGATCTCATAGAGAAAGAAGATCTTACTTACCTTTACATCACCCATGATATAGGTACTACCAGGTTCTTCTCCGACGATATCGGAGTAATGTATCTAGGTGATCTTGTAGAGAAAGGACCGGTAGGAGATGTCTTAGATAATCCACTCCATCCTTACACCCAGGCTTTGCTGACAGCTGTTCCTGAACCTGAACCAGAAAGGGTAGATAGGATCAAGGAGATACCGATAAAGGGTGAGATACCATCTGGGACTCACACCCCGTCTGGCTGTAGGTTCCATCCTAGATGCCCATACGCTGAAGATATATGTAAGAAAGAGGTACCTAAACCTAAAGAACCAGCAGAGAAGGGTCACACAGCGAAATGCCACTTTGCAGGTGAGATCGAATTCAAGATGAGGGTCAAATCTATAGATTAAATAATAGACTTATATCGATTTAACAGTTCAATCATATCAATTTCCTATGCGTCTCAACAAACGAAGGATCTTAGATTATTTGAGATCTGTGGATAGTATCAAACTTGGAGTGTTATTCGTAACAGTAGCGCTCATTTTAGCTTTTATATCTATCAACGTTGAGCGGCGTACGCATATCGTAGAAGGTGAATTTATAAAGGATCCTGAATCGGAGATATATAACAAATACGTTGTGACCATTCCAAACTATTTAAATGAGGTTGATAACGAACTACATCTTGAATACATCACTGATGGGTCTGAAAATTCAACCATGAGGATAAAAGATTACGATAAAAAGGTAATCAGAAATATTACTTTGAATCCAGGTGAAGAAAAAAACGTGACCTTATCGGAAGAGTCTTTCTATTTGGTACCTAGCATACCCGAAGGTAAGATATATTACAAGTATGAAGTAATAGCGAACCACGAACCTTATGGATTTTTATCTATCCCAGCTTTCTTTTTGACTATCCTAGGTGTTTACTTCTTCTTTAGAGGTAGATACGAGAGGAGTGAAGAAGAGAAGAGGAAAGGTAAAGATAGAAATAGAAACCCTTATAACCGATGAGTTAGGATAATTAGACACAGTAAAAAATTGTGAGATACATGATAATATATTTCAGCCACCCTACGTTCACATTCCGGACGAAGACAGAGCGAAGATGCATTGAGATAATAAAGGAATCTTATGACAGTGAAGAATTGATAAATCCCGCTGACTTCGGTCTTAGGAAGGATCCAAGGGAGTTCATAAAAAAAGCAGACACGGTGATAGGTATGGCAGTATCTAACACTTTGACTTTCCTCGTTTGGAACGAGATGAAGCTCGGTAAAAAGTCAGGGTCAGAGATAAACACATTCATGGTCGAGAGCAAGGATGATCTGGGACCGCTGGTTGAAGGCGTACCCGGGGGTGTAGAACGATTGGATAGAAAAGAATCCCATATGTTTAGAGAGAAAGTATTGGGTGGTCAGAAAGAATCGATCGTCAGTATGCTGTTTGGTAATTGGGGTAGGAGATTTTAGTTTCTTTGGATGAAAGTAGCTGCCGGTTTTAAGCAGATAGATGATCAAGGTTTGATTGATATCCACTTTTTGCAATAAGATATCACTTACATTTTTAGAAATTTAAAAAATTAAAAAGAAAAAAAGGGTTTTGGTTGTTTTGAGATGGTGAGGAATCTATAATTCTTCCTCTTCATCGAAGAGGTCTTCTTCCTCTTCTTCTTCGAAGAGTTCTTCTTCGCCTTCTTCTTCAGCGAATTCCTCTTCTTCTTCAAAGAGTTCTTCATCTTCCTCTTCACCGAAGAGGTCTTCTTCCTCTTCTTCTTCAAAGAGTTCTTCCTCTTCACCTATCTCTTCTTCGACGAATTCGTCTTCCTCGAATTCTTCTTCCATCGGACCTTCAGCAGGTTTCTTCATCATCATCATTACTACAACTATTATGATAATAATGATAACGATACCTATTCCTGCGAAGAGCATCATGTTTCCAGCTCCACCGGTATCTTCCTTCTCACCGATATCGTCGGATGAAATTGCTCCGGATCCGTCGGTTCCGTCGAATGTTCCCGTTACAGGTTCGTCAAGGTCGTCGTGATCTATAGAGTAGCTGTATGTTACTCCTGATGGATCGAATTCTACATCGAATGTGTACATCCCGTTTGCGCCTGTTGTTCCGCTCATCGTTGTTTCATTTGTGTCGCCTGGTGCCGTGTAAGTTACGGTCACGTCGGCTCCTTCTACGAGCTTACCGTTGACATCTTTAACCGGACCGACACTTATCGTGTAAGTCGGCTGATAGATCGAAGTCAATCCTACTGCTCCGGAATCCGTTCCTATGAAACTATCGCTGTAATCCTCGAAGTCACCGTGTGTTACCTCGAAGTCGAATGTTACATCGGAGATGTTCATTCCTTCTTCCATGGTAACATGGAAGTGTGCGTTTCCGTCTGCACCGGTCATGTTGTCCCATTCTTGTCCATCGTACATCAATGATACAAGAGCGGATTCAACAGCATCTCCGTCTTCATCTTGTACAGGTCCTACGGTTATGTGGTGTGTAGTGTATGTCTGTTCTTCTAGTATGTATTCATAAGTGGTATAGAGATCAGCTCTATCTTCGTATGCCGGTATGGTGAAGTTATCATCGACCCAATCCTTGTAATCAGGATGTGTTATGGTCAATGTGAATGTCTCACCATAAGGTGCAAATGGCACGTTTATAGCGAAGTTACCGCTTGCATCAGTTGTAGTGTTCCATGAATCTGTTCCATTAGATAGGACTACTTCTGCGCCTGGTACGGTGTAGTTTTCCTCGTTCTTGACCGGTCCCATGTTCAGGGTCCATTCTGTGAGTCCTGTTAATGTTATGGTTTCAGAAGCGCTACCAGTATTGTTACCGTATTCGAAGAATTCTTGATATGCTTCATAATCGGGATGGCCGACACTTACTGAGATATTGGTTTGACCCATGTTTTCGTAGAAGGTTATCTCTCCGTTTGAATCTGTTGTTCCCTCGAAAGGAACTCCTTCCGCATTGATTTTCACTGAAGCATCTTCAATTGCATCACCTTCTGAATCTTGGACCTTTAGGTTAAAATCAAACAACGCTGAAACGGATGTAATATCCCATTTTTCATTGCCTGCGTCATCTGACACTCTAAGGATCACTTTGTAATCAACGAAACCTCGTGGGAATGAATAGTTGAAAGATTCGCCGTGTTGTTTAGTGAATATTTCATCGAATGGATAAGCGCTACCGAAAATCGATCTACCAACTGACTCTGGGAATATGTATCCTATCTCCATGTAAAACTGCGTTGGGAAGTAATAATAGTACAGGTTAGCTCCTCCAACCCACCAAGTGTAATTGAGTTGTCCTTTTCCTAGGTTGTCAGCTATTGATGTGTTCACATTGAACGATTTTTCATCGCCTACATCAACTTCCATGTCATCTTGTTCTATGTTTGTAGCAGTTGGATAATCGTTGTCAGTTACAGCCAAGCTGTATGTATTGTTCATCCATTGACCTTCGGTATCGTTCGCCCTTATCTCGTAATCAAGATTAGTCGCGTTAGCCCATACTGGTATTGTATAGTGATACATGCCATCGGTCATATTTATTCCGGTTGAGGAATTGCCTGTAAATCCAACAGTATTGGACATATAGTATCCAGTGTATGATGTAACGTTATACCACAGTTCAGTAGATGAGAAATTAAAGAAATTAACTGCTATGCTGTATTCGATCATGTAATCTTCGCCGGTTGTTGGTGCTCCTTCGGTGTGTTCGACCAAAGGTCCAGATCCATCGAATGTGGTGTTTACAGAAGCAGAGTTGTTGACTGTATCATTTGCCCATACTTCATACCATAGCCATGTTGCATTTTCTGACAGAGTTATATTGTAATGGTATTCGATCGGAATTGTTGCCATCGGTGTGTAGGATTGGTTGTCCCATGTTACATTACCTGTTTCGTTTACGTTCTTGACACTATACTGTATCCAAACTGCATCTACACCATCTCTGTTGTCAGTTACTTCTGCCGTGGCGGTGTATGTTGTATTAGCCAACACATCATCTTCGTATGTTAACGTTATAGATGGTGCATCGTTATCCACGATACCTGTTAAGGTCGTGTATGTTGTCTCGTTCCATTCACCTTTCCAGTTGTGGGCTGCTATCTTGTATGTAATATTATGTGCATCGGACGGTACCGTAATAGTTGCCGACCAATTATCTCCAGATACTAAAGACATGCTTGTAGCTGCCTCTACTGTTGTATCTGATGACCAGTTCACATAGACATCTGTTACTGCCCAATTGTCTTTTACCATGGCGTCGAATGTGAAATCGTCTCCAGTTGTTATCGTGGCGGTCGTGTTCGTATTGTCGTTTATGTTCAGATCGTAATGTGCTGCCGATACTTGCGTTGGCATTGTGATCAGCGCTGCGAATCCTGCAAATACTAGTGCGAAGGCTATCACTATCGCCTTTAACTTACCTATTTTTTTGTTCATATATATCTAAACCTCCATATTCAGTTCAATTAGATAGAAAACTTATCTATATTTATAATTTTTCCTTTTTTTCACTGATATATATTATTATACGTCAATACTCTAAATATTACTGGCACTATGGTAATAATGAATAAGTGACATCATATGGTAGATTCTGAAGTTAAATTTTGATTTTTTTAAGATGCATTAAACGTCTGACGACTTTCGATCAACCCTTCATGACACCGATGGGCACCATCTTGGCTACGATCTTGGATAGACCGGCGTTGTGCGTGACTTCAACGACCTTGTTGACATCCTTATAAGCTCCTGGGCTTTCCTCTTTCAATACTTTGTTGCTGGCAGCTTTAACGTATATCCCTTTATCTCCCAGCTCTTTCTTAATCTGACCGACGTTGAACTTCCTCCTGGCTCCGGTCCTAGACATGACCCTTCCCGCTCCGTGGCACGTAGAGCCCCAACTCCTTTTCATGGAGCTTTCTCTACCTTTCATGACATAACTGGCAGTTCCCATATCTCCTGGAACTATGACCGGCTGGCCGATATCCCTGTATTTCTGAGGAACTTCCTTCCTTCCGGGTGCGAAGGCCCTTGTAGCACCTTTTCGGTGAACGATCACATCCTGTTTCTTACCATCTACGTCGTGTTCTTCCTTCTTCGCGATATTATGGCACACGTCGTAAACGAGATCCATGTCCATGTCCTCGGCATCTCTATCGAAGACGTTCTCGAAACTCTCCCTGACCCAGTGAAGTATCAACTGTCTGTTGGTCCATGCGTAGTTAGCGCCACAGCTCATGCCCGCGAAGTAATCCTGTCCCTCTAGAGATGTGAACGGTGCGCAGGCCAACTGCTTATCAGGCAGATCGATGTTGTATTTCTTGATTGCTTTCTCCATAGTCTTGATATAATCAGTTGCTATCTGATGGCCGCACCCTCTGGAACCTGTATGGATCATGACCGTTATCATACCTTCCTTTATACCGAAAGCCTCGGCCGCCTCTTCGTCGAAGATCTTTTCAACTCTCTGGACTTCCAAAAAGTGATTCCCGCCTCCTAGAGTTCCAAGCTGGGGTTCACCCCTATTCTTAGCTTTCTGGCTTACCTTCTCGGAATCGGCGGTCTCCATCCTACCGTTGTCTTCGATCCTCTTGAGGTCTTCGTCCCAGCCGTAACCTTCTTCAACGGCCCATTCGACCCCACGGTCAAGAACATCGTTCAACTGGCCCCTTTTGAGTTTGATCCTGGCTTTCTTTCCCACTCCCGCGGGAACGTTATCGTACATCTGGTTGATGAGTGCCTTGATATTGTCCCTCACTTCCTGCTCTTCCAGGTTGGTCCGAACCAGTCTAACACCGCAGTTTATATCGTAACCGACACCACCTGGTGAGATGACACCTTCTTCAGCGTCCAGTGCCGCAACTCCCCCTATGGGAAAACCGTAGCCCCAGTGTATATCAGGCATGGCCATTGCTTTGTTTATTATACCTGGTAGAGTCGCCACGTTAGCTACCTGTTCGGGAGCGTTGTCGCTTATTATAGAATCTATAAGAACGTCGTCGGAATATATCCGCCCGTTGACCCTCATCCCCTTCTTGTAGCTCTTCGGTATCTCGTAAACGTAATCCGCCTTCTTCTTTATAGGTCCGTCCCATCTTCTGCTCATCTTACTCACCTTTGTTATATTGTAATATTATATGATATGTAATTTGATTATCATTCATCTATGTTGTATTTTGTGGTTGAATATTGAGATATGATCGAGATCATTCGATTATCTTGATTATCCTTTCAGCGGTGGAGGGGCCTATACCTTTCACTTTCTGGAGTTCCTCTTTATCCGCTTCGAAGACCGCCCTTACCGAGCCGAAATATTCTAGAAGTCGATCTGCCAGGGTCCCGGAAACGTTCGGCAGACCCTCGAGGATGAATTTTTTCGTATCCCTATCAGACATAGAACTCTTATCCTTCCTGGTAGAGTGCTCTTTCTTCTCCTTTCCGCTCCGAGATATCAGTGAAGACAGCAACTGACCGGTCTCCTCTCCATTTTTTGCCGTCAACACAGGCATCCTGAAATCCGTAGCTATGGAAGCAAGTGCACCGCTTACGGCTTTCTTATCGATATTCCTCTTTTCGTACACTCCTTCCCCCTCTATTATCATAACGGGTTTCCTATAATTCTGGGAGAGTTCTTTGACCTGGCTGAAAAGCCTACCGTCTATCAGCGACTCTAAAAAGTCATCAACGGATTTCCTTTCTACAGCGATATCTTCCGAGATGATATAATCCCCCACAGATAGCTGAGAAGTCTTGATATTCAGACCACTCCTGGAAAGTTCACGCACCACCTGGCTGTTCTGCTCCCTCACGTCGATGGTGATCTCCTTTTTCTCCTTTTTTCCCTCATCCTCCTCTTTCTTATCGCCACCTCCTGAGAAATCGTTCAGCGATCTCTGGCTCTTGTCTCTATAAGCTTCTCCACCTTCATCGCCTTTCATCTTACCCCTCAACCTTTTCAGCTGTTTCTTACTCTTCTTTTTCACGACCTTGTAATCCTCTGCTTTCTCTCTATTTAGGGAGGCATCTACTGTGATCTTACCTTCAAGATCCGTCTGAAGGCCGCGGAGGTTGCGCCACATCTTCTTCTCCTTGTTCTTGCTGGACCAGTAATACCCCTCGTCCCTGGTCTTCTTGGTTATCAGGATCGCTACCTTCCCTTTCCTCTTCCTGGCGGTCCTACCTCTGCGCTGTATCGTTCTGATCTCCGAGGGAACGGGTTCGTAGAACACGACAAGATCCGTAGCCGGTATATCCAGTCCCTCTTCACCGACGCTTGTGGAAACTAACACGTTATATTTTCCCTCTTCGAAATCTTCTATAACTTTGATCTGGTCCTTCTGTTTCAACCCTTTATCTCCCTCTTTATCCGCCTGGCCCACGAACCTAACCGGCTTGACCTTGTTCTCGGCGGCCAATCTTCTGTTCAATCTTCTAGCCGTGTTTCTATAGGTGGTGAAAACGATAATCCTAGAATCTGGCTTCTTATCGAGCTGTTCTTTGACGATCTCTACGGTCTTACCTATCTTCGGGTGTTCTTCGTCGGTATTCTTCAGCATGGCTAGAACATCGTTCATCTCCCTGCTGTTCACTAACCGCTTCGCAGCCTTCGACCCTCCGCGGGAATCGGCTTCGTTCTTGAGCTTCTCAAGGTAATCTCCGAGAACATCTGGACCCTGGGTCTCCGCTTGATCGATGGCGTGGTCGAGTTTTATCGCAGAAGCTACGAAGCTTGAAGCATTGTATAACTTACCGTTTCCGGAAGAACTTATCTGGGCCTGGATCTTCCTGCTAGTATTGATCAGATCTTTCCTGGTAACTCGGTCGGCCCTCTTCCTCTCCAAGAATCCGTATCCTTTCAGTTTCTTGACATACCTCTCGAGCAGGGACTTCAGCTTGTTGACGATCTTCTTCAACTTGGAGGGCAGCCTAACGTCGATCCATTCCATGTCCCTTTTTTGGATGTAGTTGATAACGTCGGCGTCGTACTTCGTCCTGATCTCAACGTTCTGGAAACCCAGGTTCTCGCACACGTTCAAGATCTGCTCCGTTTCGCTGCCCGGTGAAGCCGTCATCCCCATAGCCAGCCCGTCGGTATCTAGATACCGCTCGCCTATGAAAACGTAAGCGTAGCCACCGACTCCCCGGTGCGCCTCGTCGAATACGGTCAGTGATACATCATCCAGACTTATCCGGCCGGCCATCAAGTCGTTCCTGATAACCTGGGGCGTCGAAACGATGATATCGTTCTCGCTCCACTGCTTCTCTCTCTCTTTAGGTCGAACTTCGCCTGTAAAAACAACGGGTTCTCCGATCTTCAGCATCCCTTCGATATCTCTAGCGTGCTGGTGCACCAGCGGTTTCGTCGGAGCCATGAAAAGTATCTTGGCGTCGGGTTCCCTGTTCTTGATCTCGGCCATCACTCTGAGTGCTATTATCGTCTTGCCCATCCCGGTTGGAAGAACTACCAAAGTCGATACATTCTTCGCGACGTCGGCGATGTTCCTCTGGTAATCTCTATCCTCGACGAGTCCTTCCATTATCAACGGGTGTTCAACGGCCACGTTCCGACATCCAAATCACATTATTTCAACTCTTCGATTAGAGTCTGTTATATGGTGAAAGTAGCTTTGAACCGTTCCATAATCGTGATTATATAATCTTTCGATTTAGATCTGTAGAACTAGTACAATGAAAATAATACCTGATCCTACCTCTCAACCATCACAGCCCGAGGTTCTCGTCGAGCTGACCCTGCATCTCCTCTCCAAGAGCCATCTCCTCTTCCCACTCATCGATGGTGTCCAGGACCTCTTTCATCTTCTTGAGGCAGTCGATACAGAACCATTTGTTTCCGATCTCTTTACCAGGTATCTTCTTGTAGATGATCTCCTCGCATAGATGACAGTAGTGCATCTCGTCGGTACGGTGCTCGGCATAGGCCTCCATCTTCTTCCCCTCGAGAAGGCTTGAGATCAGCTTCTCTTTCTTCTCTTCCTTGGCCTCTTCGTCGTTCATCTCTTCGCCGTTTTTCTCTTCGTCATCTTTATCTGGTTCTTCTTCATCCAGTGTACCACCGATGTTTCCGTATGTGATTCTCCATATTTAAATCATCCTCATGGGGTGGGGAGAAGGTGGTGAAAGAAGAAAAAGTGAAAAAACGATTATATGATCATGATTTCTCCGGCGCAGTGAACTTGGTCGGGACTTTTTCCCTACGCCTGAAAAGCAGAAACAATAGCAGGACGATCGCGGTGAAGACGGATATGACCAAGACAAAAATCAGCTCGTTATCATCACTTTCGCTCGATCTGTCCTTCGCTATATTATCTGCATAGTCCTCTTTATCGTCCAAGAATTCGTCGACTTCTTCTTCTGAAGTTTTCTCGACCCTCTTATCACTGTAAACTGAATTCAGATTGTACGGTAAAACTATATTTGAAATGATATCTCCAGGATATAGACCAACATAAAAATCGATCTGATCGAAGGAGTCATAGAATATTCCCTCTCCCTCAAAAACGTAGTCATGGTTTCGTCCAATCGTATCCTCCATGAACCCGAACGTACTTATCGAAAAACCGGTTTTTTTAGGATAAATACTGCTCAAAGATACACCTATATCTTTACTACTCAAGATCGGTGAAGACTTCTTATAAAACCCGTCTTCTTTTTCTTCCAAACCTAAAAAGAGCTTTTCAGAACCCGAGAAATCTTCGTCCAGTTTTTTGTGAATTTCGGCGGGAACATCGCTGCCATTGAACTTCGAACCCTCTTCATCACCGGACAATGTATTATCTACAGTACCTGAAATAGTCCCATCGTATACGACATCAGTTGAAACAAAACTAGGTGTTTTTATCCCTTCTTCATGTATAGGTAGCCACGGCATCGGGGCGAGTAATCTATATCCATGTTTAATACGGTATCTATCATCATAGTTCTTTTAAATGTCTGATTTTCTTTGCCGTTCCAACATATGTCTGCATCAAGGTATGTATCCGAGTGGACATATTGTCTGTTTATGCCCCAAGCCTTTTTCACACCGTATGACTTATTCTGGTACGTATATTTCTCGGCCCAGAGGGTACCGTTGAATTCTATATCTGCTTCTTTTATATTCATTCGCCCCTCGTATTCAATCGTTTTATTGTACCATTCGTCCATGAATGACGTATTAGTCCATGTTCGCATATGAACTTTGGAATCGAACCGGCTGTAGAATCCACCTTTGTAATCGAATCTATGAACACCGTTTTCCTCACCGATGTATTTTACTGTGAAGAGGAAAGCCTCTTCTCCTGAGATATTGAACTCGTATACCTTCCTGGAAGTGTTATAACTCATGTTGTCCGATATATAATCATCCATCGATGACGAGAATTCGGCTAAAAAATCCTCCTTCGTGTACTTGGAAAAATCCGTAACCTGCCTGAATGACCAAGAATCACCTCCTTCCCACGCCCCTACATTCGTTGTGATAAAGCTCGAGAATATGAACAATACAAACACGATCACACAGACACGTTTCATTATAATACCGGCTTATTATATGTATAAGAATCATAATATATAACACTTTTCAGACTCGAATCTAAATAAACAATTTATATCTAGTGCCCATTACCAACACCGATGAAACTCGTATTCTTGGGAACCAGTGGAGCCTACCCGTCACCGCAGAGGAACGTGACCGCTACCGCTCTAAAGTACAAAGGAGATGTTTTACTGTTCGACTGCGGTGAAGGAACACAGAGACAACTCATGCGCTCCTCACTATCGTTCATGGGAACGAAGAAGATATTCATAACTCACTTTCACGGCGATCATTTCTTGGGCATCCCGGGCCTTATCCAGAGCATGAAACTCAACGATCGGGAAGATCCGCTTGAGATCTACGGGCCCAAAGGGATGACCGACCTCGCCACGATATTACTCAAACTGGGATACTTCAACACGAGCTTTGAAGTGAAGATACAGGATATCGAGCCGGGGGCGGAACTCAGATTCGACGATTACACTATAAAAGCGGTAGAGACCGATCACGGTATCCCATCCTTGGCATACTGTTTCCAAGAGAAGACCAAACCTGGAAGATTCGACAAACAGAAAGCTCTAGATCTGGGAGTGCCGGAAGGCCCGTTATTCAGCAGGATCCAGAAAGGCCATCCGGTTGAAGTCGATGGGAAAACGATCCGACCTGAGCAGATCCTGGGCCCGCCTAGACGAGGGAAAAAGATAGTATTCTCAGGAGACACGAGACCGATTTATGAGGTCATAAAACTGGCCGAAGAAGCCGACGTTCTCGTTCACGAAGGAACTCTAGATAGTTCGATGTCGGATAAAGCCATCGAGTTCGGACATTCATCGGTTGATAAAGCAGCCGAAGTGGCAAAAAAAGCTAGGGTGAACAAACTGTTCCTCAACCACATAAGTCCCAGGTACAAGGACCCCGAACCGCTAGAAAAACAGGCCAAAGAGATATTCGAGGATACCATCATCCCCGACGATCTTGACGAATACGAGATATAGTCAAAGAACGTTTTTCTTTCCGAAAATGATAAAATAGTAAGATTCAATGAGTGGTCAAGATGAGACATCTGATAAACTCTGTAATGAAGATGAAAGACGATATGCAACCTACGAAGATACTGCTCTACACCGATAACAAAGAGCTGATGCAGGAGATGAGCGATAGGATAAACGACCTGCCGTTGATAATCTCGACACACGAAGCCCCGATGAGTTCTCTTCTGCAGAGGTCTAACGTACATCTCAGGAAGAATCATTATCCTCCATCTGTTGGTATCAATGTTCTCCATCAGGCAAAGGATCTGGTCCTTTCCTGCTTATCAGAGGGGTATTTGGACAGTTCGGATCTGCTTCTGTTCATAGTTTCTACAGATATCGATACGATATTGTCTTTCGAGATGGAGGATATCGGTGTCGCCAATCTTAAGGATAGGATCAGTGACAGGATAGATGTTAGAGTGCTCGATGCCGCTTTCAACATAGGCTCTATGATCATTCGGGAAGGTAGGGAAGGACTCCCCGCTGGAGCGCTCCTGACTTTAGGTGACGCAAACAACGTTCTTAAACATTCGAAGGAATCCATAAAGAACCCACTCGCAGGGTGCGACAGAGAGACACTCAACATCCAAGATGAAGACAATAAGAACACTATCAAAGAATATTCCATGTTAGATGGGGCCATGGTGATAGATAAAAACGGCTACCCTATCGCTGCAGGCCGGTACCTACTATTCAGCAAGGATCAAGATGTATCCCTTAAAGAAGGTCTAGGTGGTAGACACCTAGCAGCAGCGTCTATAACACATGAAACACGAGCTATCGCAATTGTCGTTTCATCAGAAGGTACACTCAGGATATATAAGAATGGTGAAGAGATATACGGTATCGATCCAGTGTGAAAAAAATAAATAAAAAATAAAATCAAAAAGAAAGGGTTTAAGGATTTTTTTACCCTTCGAAGATCTCATCTTCTTCTGAGGTATCTTCTTCAGGAATTTCTTCCTCAGATGGTTCCTCTTCAAATTCTTCTTCTACTGGCTCTTCATCTTCGAAGATCTCTTCCTCTCCAACTTCTTCTTCGGCCGGTTCCTCTTCAAAAAGGTCTTCCTCGGAAACTTCCTCTTCTTCAAAGGTTTCTTCCTCTTCTTCGAACATCTCTTCTTCGCCTAGTTCCTCTTCCTTCTCGTCGAAAAAGAAACCTTCGTCCTCATTTTCTTCAAAGAAATTAGCATCTTCAGATGTTTTGGATTTCTTACCGCCGCCCTTCTTCATCATAACCATGGCTACGATGATAATAATCAATATTATAAGGAGAGCACCTGCGCCGGCATATAACATCATCTCGCCACCGCTTTCTGTAGAAGTGGTAGTTGTCCCGGTACCGCTAGATTCTATTGCTACAACATCAATACTGTCCTCGTCTTCATCGATGAAATCACCCATCGTAGCTTCTGCTCTTATTCTCACCTTGATGTCCGTTTTAACCTCATCTGTGTGTAAATTAGTTGTGAATGTCTGACCTTCGCTTCCTATATTGTTAGTTTCTTCTAGCCAAACCGAACCACTGCTCGGTATCAATGTCAGTTTTATCGATGGATATTCTTGTAAAGCTTGATCGAAACTCACTTCTACCTCAGCAGAACCACCTGATTCTATCTCGTTTTCACTGACAGACACGTCTAATGTGAAGAATTGATCAGGCGGATGAACAGTAGCCATCGAGAAACCTCCCCCTACATTAGATCCTTTAGAAGCCGAGGCTGTGAAAACTACATCCATCAAACCACTATCTATATCGGGAGGTGTATATCTAAATCTACCCTGACCTGTCGAATCGGTAGTTATAGTATCTTTATCCAATTGACCGTTATTCACTGAAAGTTCAACATTGACATCTGAAACAGGCGATCCAAATTGGTCATTAACTACAACAGTTACACTGGCCGAATTTCCACTGGTTATACTTTTGATCATAGAGATACTTACATCTAAAGATTCGTCGGTGATCTTGTGAACTGATAGATAATTCTGTTTGTTATCCGGCCCGAATGGAAATCCTGTTTTCCAACCAGTATACAGATCGTTCCGGTATACATGATACTTGGCTGGGAAGTAGATCACAGACATCGGGACCTTATCCATGTAAGATTCCTGAAGATCTTTGATAGCTGCCTTCCTGTCTTCTAAATCTAGTATATTGTTTGCTTCCATTATAGCATGGTCGAAATCTTTGTAATCGTAATTGATGAAGTTTTTAGAGCCATTAGAGTGGAATAATTCGTACATATTACGGCCGGGATCTAGAGCACCTTGATACCTGTTAATTGATACATCGAAATTACCTGTGCTTTCATTTTCGTCTAAATCTCCGATACTCATGGTATGTGGTTCTGATTCTACATAAACGTCATTGAGCCCACCGTCCCCAGATAGAGTGCTGCCTACGGTAGCCATAACCGAGTCTACTTTGATACCAGGATAATTCACGTCTAGTTTAAAATCATCTCCATCTGGAAGCTCTTTCCAACCATCTGCATCCCAATCGAAATAACCGGCTTTTTCCATATTTTCGTCGGCTTTGTCGAGTTTGTAACCCCTAGAAGTAACCTCTGGATTGTACCAATAATCATCAGCGGGAGAAACGGGGGTAGCTCCACTGAGAGCCATACCACTTAAAATGTTGTCTACGATATTCCTCCTGTTATAGGCTAGGTCCAACGATTTTCTAAATTCAGTAGCAGAAATGTTAGTAACTTCGTTTTCTCCTTTATTGAACGGCCCATAATCGGAGTTGTAAGCTGCATAAACGAATTCGTTCTTGTCCATTGCTAATAAGTTCATGTACGTTGCATCGATGAATGCGATATAATCGGATGGGTAAACAGGTTTGATCATATCTACTTTATCGTTTGCAAGGTCATTGATGGCTCCAGCTGCCTTCTCTTCTGCCGGCCCTAATATATTAGAACCGAGGTAATTCTTTGCTTTAGGGATCGCTACTTTACTATAAAGTTTGAATGATATCCCATCGATATACGCCCGGCCTTGAAAATAATCTTCATTTGTTGTTATGTTGAAATAGGTCATAGAGTATGTATAATCCGCAGTTATAGTGCTTTCAGCTGTATATGGGAATGAAGTTATTTTCCCGGTTTCAAGATCGATATCGTATTCAGATTCCGGTACCTCATTTTCAGTATTATTTATTGTTTCATATATCGTAACATCACTGAGGAATCCATGGACCAAGTTGATCTCGGTTTTCTCTATATCTCTACTTGTCGCTTCCCTTACCAACTCATCTTCTACAGAAATCTCAACCGTTTCCTTTGTGGAATCTTTGAACGGACCAGTACCCATCTGGTCTGTATCTTCCTTTACTATGGGAACCCTCAGTCCTTCTGTCATAAAGAAGGCGGGGTTCAATTCTGATAGTGTGAAGCTGACAGAATAGTCGCTAGTGGACTCCATACTTTCTATAGGTGTTGAAAGTGGTCCTTCGTAATTATCATAAGAATATATAACATCTGAAGCGGTCAATTCGTCTCCATCCCAGAACTCTATTCCATCTTTCAAGGTCACCGTTACGGTCATATCATTGATCGTCCATTCTTCTGCTATACAAGGCACCATATTTCCAGATTCTACATCTCGAATAGCTAGTGAATCGTACATTACATCTACGATAGATAGATCGCGTTCATCGGTTGCGCTCAAAGGCATGATATCATCACTGGGTTCGTTCAAGATCGCTACCTTTAAAGTGCCTCCATACATGTTTTCTTCTTCTGCGGATGACGTAGGCGGTACCAAGCTTGTCGCCATCAGTGAGATGAACAACATCGCTATCAAAATAATCGTTGA
>CAZFVW010000010.1:0-14909 GCA_964522285.1 uncultured Thermoplasmata archaeon
GAACCCGCTTTCGTAGCTATATCACTTCTTTCAGATAATGCTGCGGGAGACAGATTCCGATGGTTTGTTGAAGAACATACTGGCTCAGACTGCATCGTATGGATCGAGAATATAAACGGTGCAAATAATGCACATTATAAAGTCAAGATATACGCGATAACAGGTTGAGAAGGGAGGTGATAATGATGGTGATCTATGTTTATCAGTGCAGCTCGAACCAAGAAGAATTCTGTGAGAGATGTTTGATCAAGAAGGAAGATGGTTTGGATCCACAGAAGGTGATGGAGGATGCCGGGGTGACAGAGTGCTGGAAGTGCGGTGCTCCGATGGAGTTCGTCGAGAAAAGATAACCTGATTTATCAAAGCCTATTGCATACTTGTGCAATCGGACATATATTTATTCGAAATTCTTATATATATCCCTTTTTTACACATCCCGGGGATATATTTGCACTTGAATCGAAAACGTATTTTAAACCTCACAAAATATGGGTTACCCATAACTTCAGTTACGGTTGTGATACTCTTTATTTTGTCGGGTTTTGGACCAGCTATACAACCAGATTACCTTCATGTTGATATGGAGGAAGACATACCTTATGAAAAGACTTGGTATCAGGGTAAACCTGTCAATTTGATGTTCGAGAATGTTACCGAAGAGACAGTTGTAGCAGTTACATTCCATGTTGATGAGATCAAGGATAGGAATTTTGGTGACCATGGTAAAATCGATGATCACGAAACGATTTTTATTTTTACAATATATAACAATGGGACTAAGATTTCTTTCGATGCCTACAAAGATATGCACATGGAAGTTAGAAAGATCGATTATGGAGAAAAAGTTCCTGCAGGTGACGAGTTCACTATCAAAGGTGAAACCACTTCTCAGTTATGGGGCGGTTATGGAACTTTAGTTGATTATGCAGAAAATGACAAACCTAGGACGGCTAATATTTCTTTGGACAATGGAAATATGTCTTTACACGCTCTTGCTGGAGAGCAGGTTAGCAGGTATAAGAAAATCGATAACGAGGGAGAAGTAGGTATCCCCACCCTCTCGGATGGTTTCATATTGAAAACCAACGATTCAAAATCATTTACTTTGAGGATGGAAGAAAACATCCCTGAAAAACACAATTATGATCCTTTTGTAATAGCTGTAGCTGGTAGAGATAGAACCGTATTCCCAAATCAGACCGTCGATTTCAGTGCAAAAGATTCGATAGCATGGGGCAATAATACAAACATTATCGGCCCTGAATGGCATTTTGGAGATGGAAGTGAACCATCTTACGATATAGAACCGAACCATACTTATCCCGACGATGGTATGTATAAAGTGACCCTCGATATCAGTGATACCCGGGGGGCAACTTCTACAGATCACTGTTGGGTAGAAGTCATGAACATCCCTCCTAAAGTGGATATCCCTCAAAATGATATAGATCTTGAAGAAGACGAAGTATTCAATTTTACTTCTGATGTTACCGACACACCACAAGATAGTTTGGATTTAGATTACAATTGGTATTTCGGAGACGGGACTTCATCTGACATAGAATCGCCTTCACATATTTATCAAAAACAGGGCGAATACACCGTTACTTTAGAGGTCGAAGATGATAACGGAGCTCTCGGCAGAGATTTCGTAACTGTTAACGTATCGAATGTTGAACCTACAGCAGAAGCCGGGCCTTCACTAACGCCGCATTATAAGAAGGGGGGAACACCCGTTTCTTTCGACGGAACGAATTCAACGGACACACCATCCGATATCCCTTATCTCGTTTACAGATGGGATTTCGGCGACGGAAGTAATGTATCCTACGGCCCAAATCCAACTCATATTTACAATTCGACAGGAGTTTACAACGTAACTCTTACAGTTATCGACGACGACGGTGCTGTTGACATCGAAACAACGCAGGTATCGATACTCAACGCCTTACCTGTAGCCCAAGCGGGTGCGGATAAAACCGCGAAAACATTGGAGCCTGTACGTTTCGACGGGAGTGCTTCATACGATCCCGACGGAGATATAGTCAGTTATATGTGGGATTTCGGTGACGGCACTACTACTCACGGGAAAGTCGTGAACCATGTCTACTCGGACGATGGTGTTTACACCGCAACTTTAACGGTGCAGGATAATTCCGGGGCGGAGGACGAGGACGAATGTATCGTTACTATAAAGAATCGAAAGCCGGTCGCTATCGCTGATGTTTACCAGGAATTAGATTTAACGCTCAGGGTGGCTGGTAGAAAGTGGAACAACGTCAGCGCCACACTGGTAAGTGACGGTGTAGACCAGGACGGTGTTTTGGTCGAGAGGGTGCCGGATGATCCCGACGAACAGAGTAAAGACTTCTCCGGTTATGTAGATATAAGAAAAGATATCGATGCGAGGTTGGAATTCACTGCTTTACCCAACAAGATCGGAGACAACCCAACATGGCTCAATGTTTCATTCAAAGATTCATATCATCATGTATTTTTCAAAAACTTTAACTGTGAACAGGGAGGAGTCGTTCAAACACATATCATCGATCTGAATAATGTCCTGGGTCATGGAAATATAACATTCGATGCTTCTAAATCATACGATATGGACACAAACCCACACGATGATATACCGTATCTGAGATATCATTGGGACTTCGGTGACGGGATCATTTCTGAAGATAAGATCACGAATCATACTTATCTCAGTGACGGCGTTTATAACGTAACTTTAAGAGTAAAAGACGATGACGGTGCAGTTGACTTCGACAGGTTCCAGATTCATATCCAAACGGGTCATCCTATTGCAGATGCGGGACCAGATGTCAGCGGAAACGTGGGCAGCATGGTACATTTTATGGGTTCAGAATCTTACGATCCCGATGACAGCATAGATTCCTACCTTTGGGATTTCGGAGATGGGACCACTTCGACCAAAACCAATCCTCCTTACAGATACACAACGGCTGGGAGATACAGGGTTTCTTTAACCGTTACCGATCAGGAAGGAAACACGGATACCGATCATTGCATAGCCTGGATATCTGGAGAGGGGTATCCTGTTGCCGATGCGGGTGAAAACAAAACTGTTTTTGTCGGAGAAAGCACGTTCTTCGACGGAACGGGTTCCTTTGACCCCAACGGTGATATTGTTTCCTATGATTGGAATTTCGACGACGGAGTTAACGCGAGTGGTGAAACAAGCTGGCACTCCTACTCGAGTCCCGGAGATTATTATGCAACACTGACAGTTGAAGATGATGACGGCAACACGGCTCAGGATACCGTTACGATCAGTGTTTTGAACTCGGATCCTGTCGCTGATGCAGGGCATGATAGATCGGCTAAAGAAGACGAGATCGTAAAATTCTCGGCTAACTTGAGTCACGACCCCAACGGCGATGATTTAACTTATCACTGGGATTTCGGTGACGGCAACTCGTCTACAGGAAAAGTTGTCACTAACTCTTACATATACTCGGGAGTTTATACCGTAACGCTCACCGTAACGGACGAGCACGGCGGTTCTGATACTGATACGGTAACAGTTAATGTATATAATGTAAGACCGGAAGCCTTCGCAGGAGATAATAAAACAGGATGGGAAGGCGACGTGTTCTCATTCGATGGTGAAGTCTGGGATACACCGTCTGATGTACCTGAATTGAACTACACATGGTACTTCGGAGACGGTGCCAAGTCATACCAGATGGATGTCAATCATACCTATACGTACCCCGGAATATATCTGGCGGAATTCGAAGTGATCGACGACGACGGTGCTCGGAACAGTGACTACGTGACAGTGAAGGTCAAGAATGTAATACCGACAGCGGATGCCGGTGAGAACATATCCGTTAAAGAAGATGAAACCGCTTACTTCGATGGATCTAATTCTTCCGACGTTTATCCCGCCTATCTTGACTATTTCTGGGACTTCGACGACGGTGAGCACGGCAGAGGTGTTAATACCACCCACATCTACAACGACGAAGGAGAGTACGATACTTTATTGACCGTTAGAGACAATGTCGGAGCCACGGATAATGATACGGTAAACGTGAACGTTACGAACGTATCACCAACTTTGGAGAGCATACCGAATATCGAGATACATTCTCCCACGGTTCAGTTGACCAGCAGAGCATTCGATACGTTCTCGGATATACCGGATCTGGAATATACATGGCATTTCGGTGATAATACTACGGGTCATGGGATGAATGTGGTCCACACTTACGGCTTCTCAGGCAATTATATGGCCACTTTAGAGGTTGAAGACGATAACGGTGCCGTCGCTTCTAGAGATTTCATGGTGACCGTTGATATGGACTATGACGGTGACGGTCTCCCGGATATGTGGGAGATCGAGAACGAGATAGATCCTTATAGTGCCGTAGGTGACGATGGTGCACAGGGAGACCCTGATTGTGACGGTTTTACAAATACTGAAGAATACTGGATGATGGCCAACCCCACAAACAATGACACCGATCAGGACTGGTTAACTGATACCGACGAAGTTTTCCACAGGTACTTTTACGATGAAATACCTTTAGATACAGAACTTCACAAGTTACCCTATGTTGAAGCCGATATATCTAACGTGACAGCGGGAAGATACAGGATGGTCGTTGAATGCGATGCGAAATTGAATATGGATAATGAATCACTATTGAACAATCCAATCGATATTCATATGGGCTCGGCGGAAGTTAATTATTCTACTGATTATTATTTGAAGAAGAATTACAGCAAGATAGGATATTATGATGTCAACTATTCCTTCGACATCGACCTGATATCTCAGATAGATGAGATCAATGTGTCTGTTGAGGAATCAATATTCGGTTTAACAGACCTTTTCGAATTGAAAGCGGTAGACTTGAAAATTATGAGAGAGGGGATACACCCGACAGATGCTGACTACGATAACGACGGGCTTAACGACGGGTATGAAGTAATCGAGACCGACACTTCCGCTTACCTGGTAGATACGGATAATGACGGTTTCTGGGATGGTGCTGAACACGATTACTGGCTCGATAACGGTAAGAATTTGAGCGAGACTATTGATCTTCTGCACGAACCCGATGCAGATGGTGACGGTATTAAAGATGGCGTGGAGATAGCGAAATGGTACACCGATCCCGATGCGGCCGATACCGACTCGGATAACAGCGATGATGGTGAAGAGATCGAGTTCTGGAAAGAGAGATTTGTTGAGTCAAATGATAATAGTATAATGCCTTTGGGTGATGTCGATGATGATGGAACCGCTAATATCCATGACCCACATTCTGATAATGATAGAGCGATGGATGGTGATGAAATAAATCTGTGGAAATACGGTGACAATTATCATTCTCACCCAGGTGTAGCTGATACCGACGGTGATGGACTGGAGGACGATTTTGAGATCAACCACAGAATGCATCCAAATAATATCGATACCGACGAAGACAAACTCGACGATTACAGCGAAGTCTATGATTACCCCACAAAAGCTTGGATTGCTGATACGGATCAAGATGGACTTATGGACGGCCACGAGATAATTGAGGATTCATCTACTATAGAGGTCAATGGTGAAAAAGGAACCACCATTTCACTTCAAAAAGCGCTTAAGCACTCCGATAGTTTGGACGCTCACCTTTTAGAGAAAGTTAGATGTGGATATGGTGAGAACACTAGTGCCACTAAAAGAGATACTGATGGAGATGGAATGCCAGATGGATGGGAACTATATTATGGTCTTAATCCACTACCTGAAGCTCTGACTAGAAGTAACGGTACTGATGACGATCAAGATGGCGACGGTATTTCTGATGAGATCGAATATTATGCGGGAACAAATCCAACGGAAAAGGATTCTGACTATGATACTATCGGTGATAGGGATGAAATTCTGACTATTTTCAGAACAAACATAACTGAAGGTGCGGTTAAAACAACCAATTATAAAAACTTATCAAATTCTGATTGGGTTTATTTAGATTTGGAGGAAAATGGATACGGGGATATTTTCGGATTTGAAGAGGAATACGTAAACCCCAATGTGACATACGATGATGAAGGAAATCTAAGTTACATATTCGAGGGTTCCCTACTATCAGAAGATGTTGAATACGTAATGAGTCTTGAAGACGGATCTTATGTATTACATGATGAAACTATTGGATCTTTATTTTTATGGACACCTGGCTCTGATATTACGGATAGAGATCAAGACACAAACTTAACAGGAACCTGCTTTAAGTTTACCTGCAGAGTCGTCAATAACAGTGAAGATTCAAAATATCCCACTTCTAGAATTCTTGATGGTCGCGAGATATTGAGAGATGTTGATGGAGATGGTGATATAGATGCGATCGATACAGATTCCGATAATGACGAAATGCCGGATAAATGGGAGAAAAAATACGGTTTAGACCCATATAATTCTTCAGATTCTTCTTTGGATTTGGATGGAGATATGCTTGAAAATGTAAGGGAGTACGAAGAAAAAACACATCCGGTAGCCATAGGTGATATCACTCAGGAAAAAGCTGAAGATTGGGATTCAGATTCAATGTCCGATGGTTGGGAAGTTAAATACGATTTCGATCCGAAAAACGTGACAGATAAGGACGCCGATCCGGATGGCGATAGTTTATCGAATATTGAGGAATTTTACAATCGAACTTCTCCTATATCATCCGATACCGACGGCGATGGATTGAATGATGGATGGGAGATAAACTACTCTTTAGATCCAAAGGATGCGAAAGGATCTGATGGAGCGGATGGAGATCCCGACGATGATAATTTGAATAACAGTGGTGAATATCGACATAATACAATTCCTAATGGGACTGATATGTTGGTCTCTAGAGATTATGATTCCGATGGACTACCAGATGGATGGGAAGTCAAATATGGAATCGACCCAACTTCAAATGTTGGAATAAACGGTACAAACGCGGATATCGACGGTGATGGACTAACTAATTTAGAAGAGTATGAATTCAACAAACCAGATGATTTGACATTAACTGAGAGTGTTTATGTATTGGGTTTAGATCCAACTTCAAAAGATACTGACTCTGACGGTATTAATGATAATGATGAGGATAACAACAGCAACGGAGAATGGGATTACACGGAAACCGACCCACGTGATAGTGATACTGATAATGACGGCCTCACAGATTACGAAGAACTTTCTCTTGGGACGGATCCATTGTCTGAAGATACAGATAACGACGGCCTAATAGATGGGGAAGAGGTTAACGAACATAACTCTGATCCTAATCTAATAGATACGGATGGCGACGGTCTAACAGATTATGAGGAGGTATATAGAGGATTAAGAGTGGAATGGAAGATGAAAGGCCATGATGCAAAACAAACGAACTCTATTCGAACAAATATAAAGGTTCCATATGTCGAACTTTGGAATAAATCCTTATCTGGTTCAAAAATCACATGTGCTGATAAAATTTTGTTCGCCGCTTCTGGAGTGAACCTGTATGCATTTTATGAATATACTGGTTTGGAATTATGGAATGTGACTATTGCTCACAATATCACTACAGAACCTGCAATAATGAATGGAAATGTAATAGTAGGAGATTCTAATGGAACTCTGTATTCATTCTCTGAGAATAATGGAGTTAAGTTGTGGTCCAAAAAATTGGGTTCTTCAGTTACCGCTTCTCCGATTTTCTCCAAAAATACGATGTATACTGGAAGTGAAAACGGTACCTTGCATGCATTGACTTCTGAAGGAAAAATCGTATGGGAAAAGACACTCGCTGATTCACCTGTTTCTTCAATAGCTTTAGATTCTGGTTTATTATTGGTAACTCTAATAACTGGAGAAGTGTACGCCATTAGCGAAAAAAATGGAAAAATTATATGGAACAAAATGGTTCATGGAAACTTAAAAACACAGATAATAAACAGTGGAAAATTATTCCTCGGAGGTTCTGAAGGTGTAAATTGTTTAGATTTAGATACTGGAGAATTAATTTGGTCGAATATGATCGATCCTGTTGTTTCTATGTCCCTAGTTAATAACAAATTGGTTGTTTCACAGGGGGATAAAATAAAAACGCTCGCTACAGATAATGGTAGTATTATATGGGATTATTTTGGCAATAATGTTTCAAATCCAATTGGCATTGATAATACAATCTTTTTTGTGGATGATTATATTAATCAATATTCTGTAAATGGTGATTTACTATGGTCTTCTAATAGAGTATATTCCACAGGCAAATCCATTTTGGCTGCAGGGATTAATCTATATATTTCTGATGGTAATTTGTATGGTTTAATAGATGGTGTGGATCAACCCCTTTCAAGTAATGGTGCACCTGGTTTTCCGAGTCAACACTCACCTTCCGATGGATCTATCGGAATTGGAACGAGTCCTACTTTAAGTGTGTATGTGTCCGATCCAGATGGTGATTCTATGGATGTTACTTTTGATAGTGGCGGACAACAAATCGGTACAGATACTGTAGTTGGCTCAGGATACGCTTCAATGACATGGTCAGATTTATCACATAATAATGAGTATTCGTGGGTTGCATTTGTGGTAGATGAACATGGAAACGGTCCATGTGGACCACAACAACCTACAGTTTTCACAACTGATGATGCGTATGAGGAAAATGATGAACTTGCTTCAGCTTACTCTCTTAACGAAGAGACCTGGTTGAGTGATGACAAGGGATTTGGAATGCAAGCGGATGCGGATTGGTTTAAAATAGATGTAACTGATGGAAATGAACATCTGCAAGTAAAATTACATTTCTCACATGATTTAGGAGATATTGAGTTACAGGTTTATGATAATAACGGCGATATTGTAGGTTCTAGCGTTTCAGGAACTGATAATGAAGAAATTGATTGGGATTTGAAATCTTCTGGAACATATTATCTTAAAGTATATGGATTTGAGGGGGCTAATGGGAATCCTTATGATTTATGGTGGAAGGATACAGCACCTGATCCTAGTTTACCCGATAATCCATCACCATTAGATGGATCAGATGGAATCAGCACAGATCCAACATTGAGTGTAGATGTAGATGATCCGGACGGAGATTCAATGGATGTGATCTTTTATGACGGATATGCACATCAAATCGGTACAACTCAAAATGGGGTATCAAGCGGTGGTACAGCAGAAGTTACATGGAATGACCTAGATGAGGGAGAAACTTATGAATGGTATGTAACAGTCGATGATGGAGATAATCTTATATACTCTGAGGCATGGTCATTTACAACAAATCAAGCACCAAACGCGCCCTCAAATCCTTCACCATCAGATGAAGCTGGTGGACAAGGTCCTAGTTTAACATTAAGTGTAGATGTAGATGATCCTGATGGAGATTCGATGGATGTAACATTCTACGACGCCTCTGATGATAGCGAAATAGCTACTGACACAGGTGTGAACGATGGGGGCACAGCATCAGTATCTTGGTCAGGTCTTACAAGAGGTCAAACCTATGAATGGTATGCTGTTTTGGATGATGATGTTACAACAACTATATCTGATACCTGGTCATTTACTGTTAATAGAGGGCCAGATTCCATCTCCAGTGAATCACCATCTGATGGAACGACCGGTGTTAGCATCGATCCAACTTTGAGTGTAGACGTATCTGATCCAGACGGAGATACGATGGACGTCATTTTTTATGACAATTCTGACGGTAGCCATATAGCTACAGATAGCAGTGTGTCTAGCGGCAGTACGGCATCGATTACTTGGTCGGGCCTTTCTGGAGATACAACTTATGGCTGGTACGTAGAGGTATCTGACGGAGAAACCTCTAAAGATTCTTCAACATATTCCTTTACAACTCATCAATCGCCTAACTTCATTAATCCATCACCCATGGATGGTGATACAAATATCCCCATCGATACCACATTGAATATTAAGGTAGATGATCCAGAGGGGAGTTCGATGGATGTCACTTTTTACGATGCATCTGATGACAGCGCAATTGGAACAGACACAGGGGTTAGTGATGAAAGTCAAGCTTCAGTATCTTGGACAGGTCTCTCTGAAGGGACTGCCTATGAATGGTACGCCGTTGCTGACGATGGGGAATTAACAAAGACCTCCTCGGCTTATTCGTTTACTACGAGTTATGAACCCGGCCCATTTACAAATGAGAAACCGAGTGATAATTCTGTTTTAGAAGAAAGTACTACCTATTATAATCTCGAGGTTAAGGTTGAAGATTCAGATGGAGATGATATGGATGTCACTTTTTACAATGCATCCGATGATAGTCAAATAGGCTCTACTCAAACAAATATACCGCATTTAGGAACTGCTACTGTAAATTGGACAGGGTTAAAATCAGGAATCACCTACCGATGGTATATAATTGTAGACGATGGGAAGACAAATCCCGTTCAATCTGCAGAGTGGCAATTCACAGTCAACACCGCACCGGGAAAACCAGGATTGATTTCACCAAGTAATAATTCCATAGGAGTTTGCACATCACCTAATCTAACTGTTAGTGTTAGTGACGGTGACGGGGATAGCATGACCGTTAAATTCTATGATGCATCCTCTCATTCTGAAATAGGTACTGTAGGTGGAGTAACCAATGGTTCAGTTAGTTATCAATGGAAAAATCTTACGTTAAATACTACTTATGATTGGTATGTTACAGTAGATGATGGGACTGAAACAATCCGATCTGATAATTGGACATTTAGAACCAATAGACGACCTGATGCTTATCTCCTGAACGGTAGCAGGATTGTTCATGCGAACAGTGAAAATATGACTTTATGGTTCTCATCCAATTCCTCCGATCTAGATAATCAAACATTAGAATATAAGTGGGTTTTCGAAGATGAAGATGGAACGACCTCAGTAGACTGGAGTGACAGCAATAACATCAGTAACGAGTTCCATGTTATATTTGGTAATTCTTCATCTAATGAGACCTCGAACTGCAGAGTAACCTTAAAAATCAGAGATGAGTGCGGTACTATAAATGAAACTACAGCCGATATCGTTTTTTATGACAATCGACCCGTTTCAAAGGGGAAGATCGATAATAATGGAACAATCAGACCGGATACCGTTGTACGATTCAATGCATCTGAGAGTTTTGATATAGATGCCCATGATAACAACACTTTGAATTATACATGGATATTTAATTACAATCAAGATGGTAATATATCTACCCCGAATGAATCTTATTCGTATAGTGGTAAATATTTGAATATATCTTTCGATGGAATACAAGCTAACGAGACAATCCTTTATTATTTAGTTGTAACAGATCAGTATGGTCTTTATGATGAGTATTCCGATACATTTGATATTGTTAATAGAAGACCTAGAGATGCTTTTGCGGGAAACGACACATCAGTTCATGTTGGAGAAGAATTTACACTTAATGGTAATGCTACAGACCCAGATGGAGATGATCTTACCTATTATTGGGACTTCGCCACGGACAGTAGACAAGGAAAGAATGTGCAATTCATTTATAATAGAACTGGAACTTATCAGGTCATTTTAACAGTAAAGGACGATTATGGCTTGTACACAACAGACACGATAAAAATCAATGTGGCAAATAATAAACCGGAAATCATTTCTTTAAATTCAACTTCCCCAGTAAAGTTGGGAGAGGTCTGTGCATTTAACGCTACAGCGGTTGATGTTGATGGTGATTTATTACAGTATCATTGGGATTTCGGTGAAGGTAATAGTTCAGGATGGGTTCAATCTTCAGTATATTCTTATTTGTATGGAGACCCAGGTCAATATGTTGCCACTCTTTCAGTTAGAGACGAGTCAGGAACCATTTCCAGTAAAGAAATAAACATAGAAGTTTACAATCGAAAACCAGTAGCTGATGCAGGTCCAGATAAAAATGTAAATGTAAATGAGATAGTTCAATTTGATGGAACAAATTCTCTAGATCTAGATGGCGGTGCTTTAAAATATAGATGGGACTTCAACGGTGATGGTATAACCGACTCTACTTCAGCCAAACCTACTTATCAATTCATATCAACTGGTGTATACCTTGTCAATCTAACGGTAACAAACTCCGCAGGTTTAAGCGATAAGGATTCATGTTTTGTTACAATTGATAACAATTTACAAATTATCGATGAATCTGTATCTGATTCATTCTACATAGACAACGATCCTTCTAGACTCTTCAATTATTATCTTGTATTGTACAGAGAAGAAGGGTTCACCATCAATACAACTATATCCAACTCGGGAATTAAAACTCAGGATGTAACTGTATCATTATATAATCACAATATGTCTAATTACATCAATTCAAAGAAAATATCGATAACTGGAAAAAGTACAAAAGAAGTGGGTATTAATATAATTCCTGAATCTGGTATGAACCGTATATTGATCAGATTAGAAACATCTGAAGGTTCGACTTTGGAGTCATACAACTCTGAACTCTATTTGATGGTGGCGGGTTATGCACCAAATGAAAGGTTGCCCTCCAATTCTCAGTTATTAAATGATACAGATGGTGACGGACTTTATGATGGTGAAACCATAGGAAATCATACTGGTGAATTGTCATTAGGAACAGACCCACTGAAATCGGATACCGACAATGACGGAATTAAAGATGGTGTAGAATTTGAGCTTGGGTTTGATCCATTAAATCCTGACTCTGACAACGATAACATAATAGATGGAACCGAATATTATAGCTTGGGTACTTCTCCAATTGATATCGATAGTGATGACGATGGTTTGATCGATACAAATGAAGTGAAAGTGATCTTTAGAACAAATGCTACCGATGACGACAAAGACGGTCTTTTGGAATACGAAAACACATGGGTTTCTGTGGACATATACAACACCCAATCTTTACAGGGATATCAGTTTGATAGATATGAAGAAAAAGGTAACCTGACAGGAGATATGTTGGATATATCCAGTCCTGATAGAGGTTCTATTGTTTACAATGAACAGAAATGTGAAATATGGATAAACAGGACAATCGACGGTACAAGTTTAGTACCTGTGTTTACTCCTTCCAATCACAGTTTCATCGAAACGAAGATATCTCCATCCTTTATGTATCAAATCCGAAACCAAGAAGTTATTAAGGGTGGTTCATCATATTCCAGCGACACTGATGGAGATGGCCTCAACGATACTTTTGATCCGGATATATGGGACGAAGATTTTGATGGTGACGGTCTTTTAGATGGTGAAGAAATTCATTATGGTACTGATCCAAAGAATCCAGATTCTGACGGAGATGGTGTTTCCGATTACGATGAAATTAACAACGGTACAGATCCGTCTTTCGATGTAGACCCTGATGGTGATGGTATGCCCAGCCAATGGGAAAGAAGATATGGGTTAGATCCATTTGATCCATCCGATGCTAACCGCGATTTAGACAATGATAACTTGACCAATCTAAAAGAATACTTAATAGGAACAAAACCCAATAGTAATGACAGTGATAACGATACTTTACCTGATTTCTGGGAATATGATAACGGATTGAACCCAAGGAATCCCGCGGATGCTTATTGGGATAATGACGGAGACAACTTGACCAATATCGCAGAATATAATAATGGTATAAACAGCACTTCACCTACGGATATAGATACAGATGGTGATGGTATGCCGGATGATTGGGAACGGAAACATGGATTAGATTATCTAACAAAGGATGCCGATGGTGATTTAGACAATGATAACGTTACAAACATTTTAGAATACGAGTATCGTATCGATCCAAACGATAAAGACTCTGATGATGACACTATAGAAGATGGCATAGAAATTAGCAGCGGATTGAATCCGAGAGATCCTCGAGATGCATCATGGGATAAAGATGGTGATGGAGCTAATAATACCTGTGAGATATTCCACGATGCCGATCCTGATGACCCCGATACGGATGATGATGGTTTATTAGATGGCTGGGAAATAAGATACGGGTTAGACCCAACGAACAACCACACACACAACGATACTGTATTAGACGGAGAATGGGACAAGGATAATGATGGCTTAAATAATTCAATGGAACAGATGATAGGTACAAACCCTAATAAAAATGATACAGATAATGATACAATGCCCGATGGATGGGAGTATTACAACGGTTTGATACCATTCTTCGATGATTCTACCTTCAACAAAGATGGAGATGGATTATCAAACATTGAAGAATGGAATGGAGCAAATAGTACAGATCCAAATTCTCCTGACACAGATGGAGATGGTTTGCCAGATCATTGGGAAATAGATAACAATTTAGATCCTCTTGATGACGGATCGTCGGTTTACCGGTGGAGTTTCGATTCTCATGAATATATAATGGTTGGAAGTGGGCATATATGGAACGGAGCAAACGGAGACCTAAATATGGATGCAGACCACCTTATCAACCTGGCTGAATTTAGAAATAACAGCGATCCATGGGATGACGATACAGATAATGATAGTATGCCTGATGGTTGGGAGGCATTTAACGGACTTATCCCTAATTATAATGATTCAGATGAGGATAAAGATCAGGATGGTTTGACTAACCGTGAAGAATGGTTGCACGGTACGGATATAAATGATAGAGATACCGACGGAGATGGCATGCACGATGGTTGGGAGGCATATTACCACCAACTTGATTCTACTGTTCTCGATCCACTTGATAATGGGTCAGTTACATATGGTTGGAGTTGGGTTGAAATGGATTATGTTGTTACTGGAAATCAAGGATCGGTTCGAAATGGTCCGGATGGCGACAACGACACGGTCGATGAAGGTGACGGTTTGGTAAACTTTGAAGAGTATAAAAAAGATATATCACCTATAAATTGGGATTCTGATGGAGACGGAATGTCCG
>CAZFVW010000010.1:14919-18482 GCA_964522285.1 uncultured Thermoplasmata archaeon
CGATGGGTGGGAAATAATGAATGGATTGAGTCCCAAATTTAACGACAGTGGCAGAGATCGAGATGATGATGGATTGACGAATCTTGAAGAATACATGTACGGTCACCAAAGCCCTGGGATTTATTGGTACGGTTTATCTCCAAGTAACCCTGATACTGATAACGATGGGATGGACGATCATTGGGAAGATAAGTTCGGATTAAATCCCCTTGATAACGGTGTTGGATCTGGAATAGTAACTAACGAAAGTAATTATTCAGATGAATATCTGAATTACGATGGAGTTTGGACGAAATCTGAAACGGTAAATGGCCCTCAAGGCGACCTAGATTTAGATACTTTATTAAATATTGAAGAATATCAACACGGTGCATATCCAAATTGTACAGATACAGATAAAGATGGGATGGACGATTTGTGGGAAGTAGAATTTAGGTTGAATCCAAATTATCAGCGTTCATATGGAGATAAAGACAGTGATGGACTCACAGATTACGAAGAGTATGTGATTAAAACTAATCCTTGGAAAAAGGATACTGACGAAGATGGTTTACCAGATAGATGGGAGTTGAAATATAATTTAGATCCATTGGATAATGGAACAGCAGTTATTGAGTGGAATAAGACAGAACGGGCCTTCTTAAATGTATCTACAGGATCATTGGTAAATGGTCCTCTCGGCAATCCTGATCAAGATTATATGGATATAAATTCTAACGGGTTAGTTGAGGAAAAAGAGATATTGACTAACACGGAGGAATATTTATTCAATACCCATCCAAATGCAACTGAGAATGGGGGGGTCAGCCTCGTCGATGCAAGAGATTCCGATTTTGATGGGATGGAAGATGTGTACGAAGTATATTACGGCCTCCATCCTACATTTGATGATTCAAGTTGGGACGAGGATGATGATTTTCTAAATAATAGTGCAGAGTACAATTATGGAACTTTACCTAACAACCCTGATACAGATGGTGATGGGATGGATGATTATTGGGAAGTAGAACATGACGATTTTGTGAATCCATTCGTGAAAGATGCAGATGCGGACCCGGATAATGAAGGTAGTGTAAATCCTGAAGGTGATACTTTAACTAACATCGAAGAATATAAACATGATACAAATCCCGGTAAAAAGGATACTGACGGTGATGGTATGGATGATGCCTGGGAAGTAAATTATGGTTTAGATCCAACCATATCCACAATTAATACGGATTCTGACGGGGATTCCTTAAGTGATTTACAGGAATATAATAGATCTATTGAAACTGGAATTTATACGAGGAGCTGGGATGGATGTACTGATCCTTTGGACAATGACACTGATGATGACGGTATCCATGATGGAAAAGAAATGATTAATTTATTCCCGTTTAAGAAAAAATATGCTTGGGATTTCTATGACGGAAGTGCAGGAGTGACACCTTGTTCGGAAAGTACCGGATTATCCCCTGATGCTTATTCCAATTATAAATTTATGAACACTGGTAAACTAAATCCTGGTTACTACGAGATATATGTATATGGTGATACAACTGGTGTAATCGATATAAATAGTAGTGTAGAAGGAAAGAAAACCACTATCGATAAATTTGAATTTGATTGGGGATGGAGAACTAAAAAATTCCACATCTCAGAAGCTGATTTGGAAAGTGATGGATATGTGGTAAACATTACGAATATGGGTGGTATAACGGTAGAATTGACTTCCATAGTCCTCTATAAACAAGGCGGTTTAGATCCACTTAATCCCGATGTCGATGGTGACGGGTTATTGGATGGCGAAGAAATAAGTGGAGATATAGTAACATTCCCAGATAACTGGGATACTGACTTCGATATGTTATCAGACGGGTACGAAGTGGAGAACGGAATGAATCCGAATCCAGAGTATTCTGTGAGAGTCAACACTCAATTATTATATCCATACGTTGAAGGAGCGAACGAAAGCGAAAATAGGAGTATGGTCGAAGAGGCACAATCTCATTACAACCGAGAAAATTTCATGATGTTGATGATGTTCGTGGATGATGAACCCGTTAACTCTCCTTTAGATAGTCAGGGTAATCCGATACTAGAGAAGGGTTTCAACGAGATCATCATACCTTTTTCGATGTTATTCAAAACAGAGCTGTATGATGCTTACCTAGACGATCCATCCGATGAACATCTTTCGGGTCTGCCTGACGATGCTTATTTCATGGAGAAAACCGAGAGTTACACCACGCAAAAGCTGGCACACGTTTCTTTCGCTGCGGAGCCGAACGAAGCAGTATCTATAGTCAATGATTTGCTCAATAACCCGAGCGGCCAACAAGTAACCAGAAGCACGGACGTGACCTATGATGTAAACAATATATTCAATAGAGCTAATAGTCCGCAGCTTCTGAAAACCATATCCATGGTAACTCCGATGAAAGAAGATGTGCCTGCCAATAAGGCTCTTGAGGTAATAGAAACGTTGAGAGGTGTATTGAAGACAAACGGTTTCGTCAATCTCACATCCGACCCGAACGGTGAAGCCGCTGAAGGAGATCCGATCAAGACAGATACAGATCAGGACGGACTCAGTGAATGGGGTGAGACTTCATTCGGTCTCACCGACGGCGATGCCACCGATACGGATGGAGATTCACTGCTCGACGGTGAAGAAGTTTACCTCTATTACACGGATCCATCTCTTGTGGATACGGACAACGATACTCTCTGGGATGGAGATGAAGTCCTGCCGGGTGCGATAGGTACTTCAGCGGGAGTGACAGATGGTATAGAAAATGTTAAGTTGAACGGTGAATGGCTTGATTCAGATCCGTTCACGTACGATTCCGACGGGGATCAATTGAGTGATAAGGAGGAGCTTACCGGTGAGAAGACTCAGTATACTACGGATCCCATGAAAGCGGATACCGACGGTGACGGGCTGTTGGATGGGCGTGAGAAGTATGAGAGAACGGTTTCGATAGAGAAGAGGAGAACCATCGACCAAGATGGAAGTAAGACCGAGAAAACACTAACCGTAAATATGCCGGAATTCTGGATATCCGTTTCGGCTAACATAGGAGTCGAACACCAGTATCCAGAGAACCTGACTCTGGAGTTGGATAACGGTGAAGAAACAGTGACTTTGGAGAATCCCAACAAGCAGGGTAACGCTGATGGAAATACTAGCTTGTATCTAACTTATGATCTTACCGAGAACGTCAGCGGGAGTGACGATAATCATATCACTTTGAAGATCACCGACAGCAGCAGTGATGTTGAGATAGGAACTATCGAACAATTCGAGATCAAACTGAAAGGATGGATGGATCCGACCGCAGAAGATTCTGATGGTGACGGATTGGATGATAAAGAAGAGACCGAACTAGGCGACTACGGGTATATAACCGATCCGTGGGAGGACGATACGGACGGAGATGGATGGGAGGACGGCGAAGAGATATTCGGTACCAAGCATCAATACGGGATCACGTCGAATCCAACGAGGAAAGACACGGACTACGACGGAGTGGACGACCCGGACGACATCGACCCGCAGCACGACCTGATGGCACACA
>CAZFVW010000011.1:0-18356 GCA_964522285.1 uncultured Thermoplasmata archaeon
AAGGTACTCTGAATATAATATCCATGTTCTTTATCGCTTACTTGTTGATATTCGCTTTCGGTTCTTTAGTGATGGTCGGGTATGGTTTCGACATGATCTCGGCAATTTCGGCTGCTGCTGTTACACTGGGTAACGTCGGTCCGGGTCTTGGACTCGTTGGTCCGGCAAATAATTTCAGGTCCGTGCCTCATACTGGAAGATTGTTCTTAGCTTTGCTCATGTGGATCGGTAGGTTGGAAGTGTTCACAGCCGTAGTTCTGTTCAATCCTTCACTTTACAGGAAGAAAGGGCTGAGGAAGATATTGAAATTCAAGAAGTGAATGTCTTCTAAACTTCTATCTTCACTTTAAAAAAAATAGTAAAAGCGCGGGAAGCGGGACTTTAGTCACAATCATTCGCTTCGCTCGCTATTCAGACTGCTCATAAAATTTTGGCAAATTTTATTCGCGAACCCGAGTGGTAGTAAGAGCTGAAAAAAATAGTATAAGCGCGGGAAGCGGGACTCCAGTCAGAATTACTAATTAAAATTCGTAATTCTAACAGCTCGCTAATTGTTACCACAAATAGCTCGCGAACATGCGTGTTAATTAAGTAGTAAGAAAAGAGCGCGGGAAGCGGGACTCACGTCTCAATAGCTCACTCCGCTCGCTATTCAGACTGCTCATAAAATTTTGGCAAATTTTATTCGCGAACCCGAGTGGTAGTAAGAGCTGAAAAAAATAGTATAAGCGCGGGAAGCGGGACTCTAGTCAGAATCAAAGATTCTAACAGCTCGCAAAACAAGTTTTGCTCACTATTCAGAATATTCACTGCGTTCATATTCTAAACGCTCACTAATTGTTAAAACAATTAGCTCACGAACCCGCATGGTAATTAAAATAATATGAGAGCGCGGGAAGCGGGACTCGAACCCGCGTGGTGCTTAGCACCAATAGATTAGCAGTCTATCGCCCTACCAGGCTGAGCTATTCCCGCATGTGAATAGCGAAGCTTGCTGTCCGTAGGAGGATTTATCCTCCGAGGATTAAGGGTAATCTCTGATTACCCGAAAGCTATTCCCGCATGTGAATAGCGAAGCTTGCTATTCTGAAGGTGAATAACCTTCTGACAGTTTTCTGTGTAATACTAAGATATAAAAAAGTTTTGTGTATAAAAAATCAAGATCGGACTTCCTCCTTCCGAATGATTTTTATCCTTTAGTTCTATACCCATCTGAAATCATGATAGACGTGGCTGTCCTGGCCTCTGGTAGCGGAACGGATTTTCAATCGATAATCGATGCAAGCGAAGCCGGAGAGATCGATGCAAGAGTCGTGCTTCTAGTGACGAACAATCCCGACGCATACTGTATCGAGCGGGCTAAAAAGCATGATATCGATTATGTCGTGATCAACCACAGAGGTTTGGATAGAGAAGAACATGAAATGCAAGTGGCTGACGAGATCGAACAGTACGATCCAGATCTCATCATTCTTGCCGGTTACATGAGGATGTTCACGGATTATTTTGTTGATAAATACTATGGAAAGATGATCAACATCCATCCCGCCCTACTGCCGTTGTTCGGGGGTCCGGGTTATTATGGAGAGAACGTCCACGAGGCAGTTCTAGATTCGGGTATGAAAGTTTCCGGCTGTTCGGTTCACTTCGTAACGAACGAAGTCGATATGGGCCCGATAATCGACCAAATCTGCGTTCCTGTAAAACCGGATGACAATATCGAAAGTCTTTCCGATCGGGTTCTTGAAGAAGAACATAAACTCCTGCCTAAGGTCGTTGGACATTTTGCTGAAGGTAGGGTCAATTTGGAAGAAGGAAAAGCATGGGTCGAGCCGAGATGAATTTTCACGGAAACTTAGAGAGCTTGCCTCGATAAGTATCTGGAGAGCCGTTAGGCTTTCCTGAAAATTTAATGGAAATCGAACCCGAAAAAGATAATAAGAGTAACCATATTACCGAAACTAACCATCCTACGGGGGAATATAATAAATGCCAGCACTCGCAGAATCAAAGATAAAGGAACTAGAAGAGATCGCAAGAAGAGTTAGAATCCATATAGTGAAAAGCACACATGAAGCGGGGTCAGGTCACCCTGGTGGATCATTATCTTCGACTGATATTTTGACTGCACTATATTTTGAGATAATGGATCATAGACCTGAAGATCCAGACTGGGAAGATAGAGACAGGTTCGTGTTAAGTAAAGGTCATGCCGCACCGGCGCTTTACGGCGTTCTTGCAGAATCCGGTTACTTTCCTGTAGATGAACTCATGACTTTAAGAAAACTTGGATCTAGACTACAGGGTCATCCGGACATGAGAAAAACCCCGGGTGTAGATGCCACTACAGGTTCATTGGGTCAAGGTATATCCATCGCCTCAGGTATGTCACTTTCATCCAAAATAGACCGGGGCCCGTACCATATATTTGCGATATGTGGTGACGGTGAGATGCAGTCAGGCCAGATATGGGAATCCGCCATGTTCGCAAGTCATCATAAGTTGGATAATCTTATCGTCTTTTTAGATAGAAACAAATTACAGATAGACGGATCTACTGAAGAAGTGATATCGATCGAACCTATAGTTTCGAAATGGGAGTCATTCGGATGGGACGTTACAGAGATAGACGGCCATGACATGGAAGAGATAGTTTCTTCCGTTAATCAGGCGAAGAAAGTTCACGGAAAACCATCACTTATTATCGCTCATACGGTCAAAGGAAAAGGAGTACCTTTCATGGAAGGTTCTTTAGCATTCCACGGTAAAGCTGCAAACGATGAGCAGCTTGGTATAGCGATAGAAGCTCTTGGAGGTGAAGAGTGATGTGGGAGATGGCTAAACAGAGAGACGCCTATGGTGAGGTTTTAGTTGACCTAGGTAGGAAAAGAGACGACATCGTAGTTATAGGTGCCGATCTATGTGGGTCTTGCAGGATCAAGAAGTTCGGTTCTGAATTCCCTGAAAGGTTCTTCAATGCAGGTATCGCTGAACAAAATATGACGGGTGTAGCCGCAGGATTAGCTGCTTCCGGAAAGACGGTATTTGCCAGCACATTCGCGGTTTTTGCCACGGGTCGAGCTTACGACCAGGTAAGGCAGAGTATCACTTATCCGCAATTGAATGTTAAGATAGTATCTACACATGCAGGGATAACAGTAGGCGGAGACGGCGCTTCACACCAGATGCTTGAAGACATAGCTCTGATGAGAGTATTACCTAATGTCAAAGTGGTAGCTCCAGCGGATTATAACGAAACCAAGAAGATAACACGGGCTGTCGCTGACATAGATGGGCCGGTTTACGTGAGGCTTGGCCGCTCCAGTATTCCAATAGTTACAGACGAAGAAAAAGAGTACGAGTTCGGTAAAGCAAGCGTGTTGAAGGATGGTAGTGATGTTACCCTTATAGGAACGGGGATAATGGTATCAAGATGTCTTAAGGCAGCGAAGATGCTTGAAAAGAAAGATGACATCGATGCTAGAGTCATCAATATGAGTACGATAAAGCCACTAGACGATGATGCTATAATAAAGGCGGCGAAAGAGACTGGTGGAGTTGTCACTGCAGAAGAACACGTAGTCAGCCAGGGTATGGGAAGCGGTATCTCTCAAGTCTTATCTGAGACTTATCATGTGCCGATGAAGAGGGTCGGTATCCCGAACGTTTTCGGTGAATCCGGCGGTAGCGAAGAATTGATGGAAAAATACGGCTTGACTGCTGAACATATAGTAGAGAGCGCGCACGACGTAATAGAGAGGAAATGAAGATAATAGATTTTGTAATATCGAGGTGGAAAAAATGGAGATATTTGTAGACACTGCAAAGATAGAAGAGATAAAAGAAGCTGAATCATGGGGAATCCTGGATGGTGTAACCACCAATCCTTCTTTGATAAAGAAGGCCATGGGATCACAGGAAGGAGACGAGAGTTTAGAGGAATATATCGAGGAGATATTGAGGACGGTCGATGGGCCAGTAAGCTTAGAAGTTGGCGGTTCGACTTATGATGTGATGGTCTCCGAGGCTGAAACTCTGTATGAAAGATTCAACGACGTGAACGATAACGTAGTGATCAAGATACCCGTGAACACGGCTATGGAAGAAGGAGACAGTAATTTCGAAGGTATAAAAGCGATAAAGGCTCTAAGTGATGACGGGATACCGGTAAACTGCACACTGATCATGAGCCCTAATCAAGCTCTTATGGCTGCTAAGGCCGGAGCGGCGTATGTAAGTCCATTCTTGGGTCGTATAGATGACTATATACGAGATAAGATAGGACTTAAAAGAGGAGAAGATTATCCCAAAGGAACATACTATCCGAGTGAGCTTGTGGATTGGGTACGAGAACTGAATCTGAATTCTAGGATACACGAATTGGATTACGACGAAGTAGTTTACAAAGATAAAGAAGCGATGAAACTCTTCGATTGGGGTGAAGACAAAGGTATCACTTCCGGAGTGGATATGGTCTGGTCTATCAAGCAGATGTTCGACAACTATGATTTCGATACCAAGATCCTAGCAGCAAGTTTGAGGACACCACGTCAAGTCAGACAGTGTGCGGAGATAGGAGTAGAAGTCGCAACTATACCGTTCTCAGTTATAGAAAAGATGATGGTCCATTATAAGACAAATCAAGGGATGAAATCGTTCACTGAAGATGTGATACCAGAGTATCAAGAGATATTGAAGGGATAGATCTTAGGTCCCTTTTACAAGTAAAAAGCCTTAAATACAGACATGGCTAATATTTTTATGATAATTTAAAGAAGGTAAAGAAAGATGAAAAAAATATTTAAGTGCCCGGAGTGCGGTTCGTACACATTATCTGATAGATGTGAAGATTGCGGCGTAAAAACTATTAACCCAAAACCACCAAAATATTCCCCAGAAGACAGATACAGCGAATATAGAAAAAAACAGAAAAAGATAGCAGCAGGAGATGAAAGATGATGGAAGATATACTGATAGATTACAAGGATAAGCCCGAACTGAACAAACCGATATTCATAGAAGGACTGCCAGGCGTGGGAAACGTTGGAAAATTAGCCGTCGAGCACCTCATGGACGAGGTCGGTATGGAATTGATGGCAGAGATAAGTTCAATATATTTCCCACCTCAAGTTTTGGTAAATGAAGAAGGGATTACACATCTAGTAAATAACAGGTTGTACTACGGTAAGGACATAGGAGAAGATAATAGAGATATCATCATACTGACTGGTGACTACCAGGGTATGACCCCACAAGGACAATACAAACTCACGGATAAGATGCTTTCTATAGCTGAAGGATATGGATCAGAGACTGTCATATCACTGGGAGGATATGGGCAGGGTGAGATAGTCGAGGAACAAAGGGTTCTCGGGGCAGCGACTAATTCGAAGATGGTTAGTGAGATGAAGGAATACGGTGTCGTTTTTTCTAAAGAGCATCCTTCAGCGGGGATAGTAGGTGCAAGCGGTTTAATACTCGGTTTAGGTGATAAGATATACGATATGGATGGAGTTTGTTTGATGGGCGAGACTTCTGGTTATTTCGTCGATCCCGGAGCGGCTAGAGCTGTATTGGAGATACTGATTGATTACTTGAAGATAGAAGATATCGATTTCGAGGCGTTGGATGATAAAGCTGAAGAAGTAGAGGATCTTGCCAATAAAGTGATGGACCTAGATATGGGAACTGGAACGGGTGTACAACAGGAATCTGATAAAGACGACCTAAGGTACATAGGTTAATAGATGGAGTCAGACATGGAAGAAGATGAGAAGATAGAGATATACCTCAAAGGATACGAAGAGGGCAAAAAAGAAGCATGGTCCAATGTGAAGTCACTTGCAAATAGATATGAAGGATGGGAACTCAAGACAAGGATCGAGAGCAAGTTAGGTACGCTCTATCAGGATATCGATTCGAAAAGAGTTGAAGTACGAGATGATCCGGAAATCTTTTCTTTCGTTGATGAGAAAAAAGTGGAAACTGAAGAGCCGGAGGAAGATGTAAAAGAAGTAGTATACGATACCATATTGGAAGAATTGCAGCCCGGTGACTCGTGTCTGATCTTCGAGAACGACCCTGAAAGGGGATTTCAAGAGATAAAGAATGCAGATGATAACGGGAAAGATTGTCTTTGTATCTCTAGGATGTACCCTGATAAGATAATAAGAAGATACGATCTTTCGGACGATGTGAACTATGTTTTACTTTCAAAATCTAGATATAGATCGGATAAAAGTGATGGGATCAAGGTACAGACAAATTCTCCAGGTAATCTTTCGAGTCTCTCATCGAAGATAGGGAACTTTTTCAAAAACCACGAAGATGTAGTCTTATTCATGACGGGCTTAACCTTCATGTTCTCTTACAACGATTTCAACAAGATCCACAAATTTATAAACTGGACTAAAGGAAAGGTCTATGAAAACGATGGAAACCTTATCATATCTTTACCTAGGTCAGGTTTCAAAGATGAATATCTATTGAAACTGAAGGGCGAATTTGAAAGAGTTGTAGAATAAGATCGAAGTCAGTGGTTACTTAATGAAGGTGATGACGTGCATCTCATAATCGGAACGAACAGGATATCTAAATCCATAATCAAGCATCTAGAATCATCGGGTGAAGAAGTAAATACCTGGGAGGCGGATATCGATGAAGATGGAAATATAGATAGATATGAAGATTTTCTCAAGTTATTGGATAGAACAGACTATATGATCCTCCTCTTGAAAGACTTTGAAAAGATGTTAAAATTCCTCGAAACTGCGAAAGAAGAAGACCCCGAACTACAGGTATTATGTTATAATAGGAGAGAAGAATACAAGAGTTTTCTAGAGGATGAACGATGTGATCTCGTTTTCACTGAAGAAGAAGCTATCAAGGGGGAACTGCTCGAACATATCAGAATATTAGGGAGGAAGAAGAAAAACCACGAACTCGTAAAAAAGATATTGAGCACTGGTGATGAGATCTCTATATTCATACACGATAATCCTGATCCAGATGCGATAGCTTCTGCGAAGTCCTTCGAGAAGATATGTAACGAGTTGAATAAGAAATTTAAAACGTATTACAGTGGTGAATTGGGTTTTCCAGAGAACAAAATATTCGTTAAGAGTACGGGATTCGATATGGAAAAAATATCTGAGGCGGACATAGATGAGATCATCGAAAATTCAGGCCTTATAGTATTCATCGACTTCGCCCGGCCGGGTAAGAACAACATCGTGCCAGAACGATTCGACCCCGATATCGTTATAGACCATCATCAAACTAATCTGGATTATGATGTAGATGGCTTTGTAGAGATAACTACCGATGTAGGGGCCACATCGACTATAATGGCACAGTTCTTGATAGATTTCAATATCGATATCGAACCCACGCTTGCATCGGCATTGGTCTACGGGATCAAGGTAGACACTAGGGATTTTACGAAAAATATCGGTGAAAAGGATTTCGAAATATTATCAAATCTGATGACTAAAGCTGATAAAGAATTGCTAGAGGTCTTCGAAAGTCCACCTATGGAACCACATACACTCGATTCACTGGCTTTAGCGTTATCGGAAAGGAAAGTTGAAGACGAAGTGGTCACAGCTTATGCCGGAGAGGTTGAAACACGAGATGACATCCCCCAGATAGTCGATATTATGGCCGGTGAAAGAGATATAATGACCGCTCTGGTTTATGGATTATTAGATGATAAGCTCTATATGTCGGCAAGGTCGAAGGATATCAGTTTAAACTTGGGTGAAAAGATGGAGAAGGCGTTTTTAGATATAGGACAGGCAGGCGGTCATAAGCACGCCGCAGGTGGATCGATACCTCTCGACAAATTCGATGATATAGAAGAGGCGATAAAGATGATAGATAAGAAATTCAGAGAAGGGGTGTATTGATTTGAGACCACAAAATACGATCTACGTGGATGTACGTAATAAAGGTATGAGCGATGTTGAAAAGAAACACCTTACGATAGCACTAGGTGTACTAACTCTTGCCTTCGCGATAAGTTTTTCAGGTGGGATATACGGTATAAATCTCTCTTCTTTTCCTATATTCTTAGGGATATCATTCATCTCTGTTGGAACGGCTTTCCTTTTCCATGAACTAGCTCACAGAAAACTGGCAAGAGATTACGGATGCTGGGCGGAGTTCAGGATGTGGCAGTGGGGTCTGATGATGGCACTATTTTTCAGTATGTTCGGATTCGTATTCGCTGCACCAGGTGCGGTGATGATCAGAGGTAATATAAATAAAGAACAGAACGGTAAGATCAGTGCCGCCGGACCATTCACAAATTGGATCGTGGGTGCAAGCTTTTTGGCAGGATCATATGCACTGTACACGATGTCGTTTCCATTTATCTACTGGTTCATCCCAGCCGTCGTATCGTTCGTTAACCTGTTCATCGGTGGTTTCAATCTGCTACCGTTCGGTCCACTAGATGGAAGGAAGATATTTTCCTGGAGTTTACAGAACTACATAATAATCGTGGTACTGATAGTCGGAACGTTGATCGTCGGGCATCAATTGGGTCCGCTGCAATCATTCATCTGATCAAATAATCAAATATCGTGTTAACCGGTTATCTTCGGAACAACAAGTGCACCTTCGAGTAGGAACGTGACTTTACCGCCTTTCTCTTCCAAAGCTTGATCTATCATCTTCTGGATATCTTTTCCAGGGGTGAAGAAAACATTCTCTAACTTATCGTGTTCTAATTCCGTGACCGCTGAGATATCCGAAGCGCTGCATATGTTTACGATCTTGGCCGCTTTATGGTAGCCTAGTTTATATCCTTCTCTTATCTTGTCAAGAACTTCCTGAGGAGTATCTAAAGATGCCATGAGGTTGTAGAAGTTATCTGGACCTATACCGTCTCTACATTCCGATACCAGTATCAGTGTTCCTCCGTCCTTCAATGATAGTTTTCCGGTTTCCAGTGACTTCTGGCTTTGGTATAGATCGATATCCATAGGATGCGCGATAGTTACGACGACTTCCGATCTTTCTTCGAGAGGGACGGTGAACACTTCCTCCGCTTTTTTTGTTTCGTTCAAGAACACCTGCTCCATCTCGCCGCAGCTGGCGTGGTAGATATCTCCATCCTTGTCAAGGGTCATGTTGATGGAAAACACAGGTTTATCGTACATGCGGTAAGCTTCTATCATGTCTTCATGTATCGGGTTGCCTTCTAGTTTCAACATCTGGGCATCGTTCTCGAGTGAGTGGTAATGGTTCGTTTCGATGGTCTCGTAGGAAGCAACGCCCGGTAAGAACGATTTCCTTCCGCCGGTGAAGCCAGCGAAGTAGTGTGGTTCCACTGTGTTTATGGCTACTACTCTGTCCGCTTCATCCACCAGTTTGTTGAATCTGACCGGGGTCCCCCTTTCAGTTTCTCCGTAATATTTCATCTCTGAGTTATCTGCATCATGACAGTGTATCTTATCTCGATGTGTGTGCCAGATGTCGCCGAAGATCCACTCGTATTCGTCTTCTGTTGGTTCACGATGTGATCCCGTAGCGACGATAAAATCTACATCATGATCTTCTATCTGGTCTTTCAATATATCTAGGACTTTAGCCGTAGGTGTAGGTCTGGTCGCATCGTTGACTATGAACAAAGTGTTATCGTCGATGAAATCTTCGAAAGTAGGTGAATCTATGGGTTCGTTCAATGCATCGGTTAAAAGTTTCTTCTCGTCTTTCTTCTCGACATCATTGGGTGATAATATGCCGTTTACCTTATCATCCGGAACGTCGACAGTGACTTTTTCCCCACCGTATGAAATTTCTATCTTCATGTGATAGTATTAGATGTAAACGTTTTATTTTTTATCCTTTGGTTTGGCCCAACAGTATATGAATTTCGAACCGAATATTTCAGAGTCGAATCCCCTGCTGTCTATGATATCGAATAGTGTGAGTTTTTCCTCGATCTCATCGAGTGTGTAATACGAAAAATATCTAGGATGCGGTCCATCTTCTAAGACTTCACCGTCCTCCATCCCCTCTCCTTCTCCCTTCTTGAAACTGAAAGCGAAGATACCGTTACTGTTTATCAACCTGTATACTTCCGCTTCAAAAGCAGATAACTCTGATTTTGGTAGATTGATTATAGAAGCGTTCGCCCAAGCGCAGTGGAATGTGTTATCGGGGAAGATAGTATCTCTCATATCCCCATGGAGGAAAGTACGATCAGGATATTTCTTTCTCGCTAGGTTCACCATGCTCCTTGAAAGATCTATACCCACAACATCGAATCCCTTTCTTTTCAGATGATCTGTATCTCTACCGTCACCGCAGCCCAGATCTATTATCCTGGCTCCTTTTGGTAGATATGAGATGGTCTTATCTAGCATCTTTTCCTGGAGTTCTCTGTCACCGTTTTTTATGGTCTTCTCACAGTACTCCTCTGCAATATCATCGTACGAACGAATAGTTCGCGAGATCGGATCCATCTCAGTTATCCCTCAATCCAAGGTCTGTCATTATCTTCTGGAGTTCATCTCTATCCGGTTTCCTGGGGAAGTTCCTGTGCTCGTCACCCGGTCTTGTCGTGTAGTAAGGCCTGTTGCATCCAGGACAACCTTGTGTTCTGAAAACTTCTCCTTCTCCTTCTTCTACTAGTTTAGTTACATTTTCATTCCGTTCTACGATACTTTGGATCGCTTCGAAAGGTTTCGTTCCATCGCCTACAAGGTGCGTGACTACTTGTGCTTCACGGTAATAATCTATATCTGGCTGTTCTTCTTTAGATTGATACGAGAAAAGTGAGACTTTAGCGCCTGCTTCAGCAGCACGGTAAGCGCTCCAAGCTACGTTACCTAATGTTTCTCCCATCCCTACGATCATGTGTGCTACGACCTTATCTTTTCCGAAGACATCTATTGCTTTACCCATATAATCCCAGAAGATGAGCGGGTCGTAGTTCCTTTTATTCTCTTTTCGTAGAGAATCAGTTGCAGCGTCGATACCTATACCGATATGATCTACTGGACCTTTTACCTTCCTGAGAACATCTTTCGATAGTGGAGGTGTTGATAATGAGATCGGCTTTCCCGCTTCTTTCAGTATATTCACTGCTTCGAGGACTTTATCTTCGTATCCTTCAATATCAGGTGACTGGATACATACCCTAGCTAGGTCTGAATCTTTGATGGCCTTCGTTACTTCCTTTATCTCGAATTTAGGCCATGAAACTCTTGAGAGCCACTTCGAGTCTCCCCTCGATTGTGGACAGAAGGTGCAACCTCCCCTGCATTTTCCACCCGGTATCATCAGGTAAGCTGTGGTCGGTCTTTCGAGTGATTTCGTTTTCTTCAGTTCTAATTCATCAGCCGTTCCAGAAGATACTCTTATTTTCATCATATCATTTCCAATCTCTATCGTAAGTCCATGTTTCTGATCCGTACTTGGGTTTGAATTCCTCAACTAGTTCTTTTTCCCTTTCGTTGAGTTCATCTTCGTACATCTCCAGACCGAAGTATTTCTTGTATTTGTTCTTCATATCGTCGATCAATTCTTCCGGGTCCGGTCTGTATCCGAGTTCGTCGTCCATGGTGGTTACCAGATCAAAGAAACTCTTGACACCTTTAGCTTTCATCTTTTTCTCATCCAAGATCAGTATGCTTTCGAGCTTTTCTAGGTCTGTAGCGTACATCAAGGTCCCGTGTTGAAGTAATCCTTTTTTACCTCTTCTTTGGGCACTTCCAGATATCTTTCTTCCATCGACCAGTATGTCGTTGTATGGCTTGAATCTTGCATCTAACTCGTAATCCTGAAGTGTTTTGATTATGGGCTTGAGTAGGTGGTGGAAACTGTCCTCGATAGACCCTGAGATCTTATCCGTGACTATCGAATATGTGACCTCGCCTTCATAGTCGTGGAAAACGGTCCCTCCTCCGGTTATCCTTCTGATGTACGGGATCTCCAGTTCTTCACACTTGGTAGTGTCTATAACATCATCGACTTCCTGCGCGTACCCCATCGTTATGGTGGAAGGTTGAAACCTGAAGAATCTGAGTGTTTTTGGGGAATCACCTTCGTCGTATGATCTTAATATCGCTTCATCGATAGCCATCTGTTCAGGGCCGTCGGCCTCTATGGTCGGTATGTATCGTAATCTTTCCATGGTACTATACCAACAAAGGAACTGATATATTATTTTTCTTTAGGTACGCCGTTGTTGACTATTCGATGGATTAATAACCAACCTTCCCTATTGTTTTGATGTGATACTGATACTGCCCTTCGGGAATGTGGAAGACGAATCGAGGGAATTGAAAGAGGATTTACCGTTCGAGTCAAATGTATTGGACCCTAAAACAGACTTGAAACAGACGTATCACAAGGATAGAGACCAGTACAATTCCATGGGCTACGTCAAGAAGTGCGCCCGTGAAGGAAAACGTGAAGACGATATCGTTCTGGGTTTCACAGGCGTAGATCTTTATTCAGGCAGTCTGAATTTCGTTTTCGGAACAGCTCAAACAGGTGGTTGGGGCGCTGTGATCTCTCTTTATCGTTTGGGTGATGAAGGGATGTTGATGGAAAGAGCGGTAAAAGAAGCGGTCCACGAGATAGGCCACGTAGTCGGTTTGAAGCACTGCGACGACCCGAACTGTGTGATGCACTTCTCGAATTCGTTGTCGGACACCGATAGGAAGACGGGGTGGTTCTGTAGCCAGTGTGAAGAGGAATTCGAGAGGTTAGTGGATAAAAGGGAGTTAGAGATAGACTATCGTCGTGATTAGGTTTCGACAATTTTATATACCCTTCTTTTTTACGGCTATCCGTGATAACTGAGATAGAAGAGAAGATAGCCGGTGAGATCACCATGAGTGAAGAGCCGGGAGCCGTTATCCGAAAGTGGCGGCTCATGTTCGATATCTCTCAAGTCGATCTAGCTAAAAAGATGGACATCGCCCCTTCAGTTATCAGCGATTACGAGAAAGGTAGGAGGAAACCCGGCGTCCATTTCTTGAGAGACATAGTAAATTCTATGATAAAGATAGACGAGGGTAGAGGCGGCGAGGTCGTTAAGAGATTCAATCCACCGGGACAAGAGGGTATCACCAGCATAGGTGAGTATACTAAACCGATGTATATCGGAGAACTGGCCGATGTTATCGATGGTGAGGTATTGGTGGAGGGGGATATGGATAGAAAGATATACGGTTATACGATAATAGACAGCTTGAAAGCTATTACCAGTATGAAATCATTCGATTTTTTGAGGATCTACGGTTGGAGTACCGAGAGGGCACTGTTGTTCCAGGGGGTAGAGCACGGTAGATCGCCGATGGTGGCTGTAAGATCGAGTCCACTTACTCCAGCTGTGATTGTCTATATACAACCGGATGATATAGATGAATTGACACTAAAATTAGCTCGGATCGAAGGTTTGACCCTGATGAAGACCGAGTTGGATTCAGATGAATTACAAGAAAAGATGATGAAGATCTAAGATGTGATAAGTTATGAAGACGAAGAGTAAAGTCGGTATCAAAGGATATGGTGGTTACGTACCCCGCTATAGGATCACCCCCAAAGAGATCGGTCAGGTCTGGGGTAAAGACGGGGAGACGATGGGCAGAGGTCTTCGTATCGAGAGAAAATCGGTACCCTCTCCCGATGAAGATGTTATCACGATCTCAACTCAAGCTGCAAGATATGCCATGCAGAGAGCCGGATTGGATGGAGATGATATCAGTGCGATATATGTCGGCTCTGAATCACACCCTTACGCCGTCAAACCTACAGCGACCATCGTTGGGGCGGCTATCGGAGCTACACCTAACATGACAGCAGCGGATTACGAATTCGCCTGTAAAGCCGGTACGGCAGCGTTTCAGACATGCATGGGTCTGGTGAGTTCTGGTATGATAGGATACGGCATGGCCATCGGTTCAGATACATCTCAGGGAGCACCAGGTGATGCTCTGGAGTATTCAGCCGCAGCGGGTGGAGCCGCCTTTATCATCGGAAGTGAAGATCTATTGGCCACGTTCGAGTATACCACTTCAATAACAACTGACACACCTGATTTCTGGAGACGTGAAGGTCGAAAATATCCGTCTCACGGTGGAAGGTTCACAGGAAAACCGGCTTATTTCAGGCACGTTATGGATTGTGCCAAAAAGGTCATGGAGAAGACAGGTATGGAGCCAGAAGACTTCGATAACGCTGTTTTCCACCAACCCAACGGCAAGTTCCCGGCTAAAGCCGCTAAGAAGTTGGGCTTTTCTACCGAGCAGATAGAACCAGGCTTGTTGGTACCTAGGATCGGAAATACGTATTCCGGGGCAGTTCCATTAGGTCTTTCAGCTACATTAGACCAGGCTGAGCCAGGTGACGATATACTCGTGGTTTCTTACGGTTCTGGAGCCGGCTCGGACGGATTCCACATAAAGGTAACAGACGAGATAGAGAAGGTCGGGGAAGACGATGTTCCGCTTATCGAGGACATAATATCCGACCATGAATTCATCAACTATTCAGTGTATGCGAAATATAGAGAGAAGATCGAAAGGAGCGTGTGATAAGATGAGAGAAGTAGCAGTTATAGGTATCGGAGAGACCCAGATAGGAGAATTATGGGATCAATCACTGAGAGAATTGGGTATCAAAGCAGGTCTCGAAGCTATCAGAGATTCTGGTGTGGACGGTGAAGATATAGATTCGATGTACATCGGTAACATGTCAGCTGGTAGATTGATCAATCAGGAACACGTGGCACCGATGATAGCCGATTACGCTGGTCTGGACGATACGCCCGCTATCAGGATAGAATCCGGCGGAGCTTCAGGAGGTATGGCGCTTTCAGAGGGTTATCTGGCCGTGGCATCCGGTATGGAAGACATCGTTGTCGTCGGAGGTGCCGAGAAGATGACCGACGTCGGAGATGTAGAGGCTAAGAATATACTTTCTTCTACAACAGATTGGGAATGGGAAGCCGTGTTCGGAGCTACCTTCGATTCTCTTTATGCCATGATGGCAAGGTATCACATGGAACAGCACGGGACCACGAGAGAACAGATGGCCGAAGTTGCTGTAAAGAATCATCTGAACGCTTCTAAGAACCCGAACGCCCAGTACCCGAGGCCTATCAAACCGGAATTCGTTACTGGTGCGCCGATAGTATCTGAACCCCTGGGTATGTTCGACTGTGCACCGCTTTCCGACGGTGCGGCTGCAGTTGTTCTTTGTCCGGTCGAGATGGCGGAGAGCTATTCCGGAGATCCAGTCAAGTTGTTGGGATTCGGTCACGGGAGCGATCACATCGCAGTGCACGATCGGCGGGAGATCGACGCCATGAAAGCTACTCGGATGGCAGCCGAGAAAGCCTACGAGAATGTTGGCGTTGGTCCGGAAGATATCGATTTCGCAGAAGTGCATGATAATTACACCATAGCAGAGATAATGGCCGTTGAAGATCTAGGTTTCTTCGATAAAGGGGACGGCGGTCCGGCTACCGAGCGTGGAGAAACGGCTCTTAATGAAAAGGTGTCTGTGAACACATCCGGTGGGTTGAAAGCTAAAGGACAGCCCGTAGGAGCGGTGGGTATAAACCAAGCTATAGAGGCTGTTATCCAGTTGAGAGGAGATGCCGGCGAAAGACAGGTCGAAAACGCAGAATACGGTCTTACCCACAACGTAGGAGGAACCGGTGCTAGTGCAGTCGTCCACATCTTCAGGAGGTGGGGATGATGGCTATCCCGAGATTCTGGAGAGAGATCAGCCAAAGGTACAAAGGAGTCGGTTCCGAATGCGGTAACTGCGGAAGAGTGTACTTCCCTCCAAGGGTGGTATGTCCACACTGCCGTAGAGAGAGTGTCGGCAGGATGCAGGAACGGGAACTGAGCGGTAGAGGTAAAGTTTTGACTTATACTCAAGTCCACGAACCCATGCCTGATTTCGAGATGATGGTACCTTACGTGATGGTCATAGTCGAGATGGAAGAAGACGTAAGGATGACCGGTCATCTTGTAGGGGTCGATTACGAAGATGTTGAGAAGGGTATGGAAGTGAAAGCCATTCTACGCAGACTCGGTGAAGAGAGTCCCAGCGGTTTGATCTACTACGGCTACAAGTTCATTCCTGTTAAAGGATGAAAAACACTTTTCTTTTTTCTTTTCTATTTTTGATAAACTTTAAATCGTGCACTCTTATACCAACTCGATAAGATGGACGTTTTTCAAGCTATAGCGGAGAGGACGAGCGTACGGAAGTATACCGGTGAAGAGATACCAGAAGAAGATTTAGATAAGATATTGAAGGCCGCTCGTGACGCTCCTTCCGCAAAGAACTTACAACCGTGGAAGTTTGTGGTAGTTACTGATAGAAAAAGATTAAGAGAACTGGTCCCGGCTTGTAAGAACCAGGGTTTCGTAGAAGACTGCGGGGCCCTTATAGTGGGTGTGATAGAAGAAGAAAAATGGTCTGATATCGACATATCGATAGCCCTGGATCATCTATCTCTGGCAGCGGTGGAAGTTGGCTTGGGAACCTGTTGGATCGGAGCTTTCGAAAGCGGTGAGTTACGAAAAGAACTGAACATCCCAGATAAGTTCGAGATCAAGATCTGCATGACCGTCGGGTATCCGAGTGAGGAAGGAGAGTCTCCTGTAAAGAAAAGCTTGGATGAATTGGTGGTTTGGGAAGAGTTTTGAGGCGATAGTTGAAAAAGATGGAGATACGAAGTATAGATACCACTCGACCTACATGAACGGTCAGAAGATCAACCTTCTAGAGACCATAGGAACCATCTCCAGCGGAGACGACGATCAGTTAAAATCTTCTGATTACGAACCGACCGTTTCTTACGGATATACCTTAGACGGGAGACGTATCGGAAAAAACAACGGCATCTACGATGTTAGATATCTGTACGATGGAAACAACGTCGCCTACGAGAACTTCACGGACGGCCCGCTCGTACGCTACACGCACCCGCTGGCCGGCTATGGGATGGAAGGCTGCGGATCCTGTGGAAAGGTCTGCGGACCGACGGCGAACACGTTCGTAGATCATCCCATCTCGATGACTATAAACAGCCAAAAATATTATTACTTATACGACGGATTAGGGTCTGTTACAGAGGTGATAGATTCGGACGAAGAAGTGGTTAACAGGTACAGGTATAGTCCGTTTGGACAAGCGATGGTGAAGAACGAGAGCGTCTATAATCCCTACCAGTATACTGGAAGAAGGTACGACGAGGAATCCGGTCTCTACTACTACCGAGCACGGATGTACTCCCCCGAGATGTCACGCTTCACGAGTAACGACCCGGCCAAGCAGGGCGAGAACTGGTACGCGTACGTCGGGAACGATCCGATCAACAACCGTGATCCCAGCGGGAAGTGGATGCCGATGTCCATATTCGACCCTAGACCTTACATTCCCTACATGGAGCATGGCGTGAAACAGTACGCTTATTATCCAACTTCGGAGTTAGGGCTGGATTTTATGGAGTATCGTGGGAGACAAGGTTACGATGTTGGACAGCATCTGCCTGAGTTTATACGGGAGGCGCCGTATCAGACTGACCCCATAGGGATGAGTTGTGATGCCGCTGTTGGAGCGCTTTGTGCCACTGGTGGAACACTTGGTTGCTTAGCCGTTGCGGGAGCTCATGGAATACCATCTGGAGGTATAGCAGGGATAGGGTTTGCAGTTATTTGTACTTTAATAGCATTTTTTGGTTGTTCTTGGACGACAAATCACGTATGTGGATAATATAAATTGGGTTGATAAAATGAATATGACAAAAAAGAATCAAAGTCCAATTGGAATCGTCGTCGGTTTATTTATAGGTTTTTTTTTAGGGGGGTTGATAAGTGGGAGGATTATTTTAGGAATATTATGGGGTATAATTGCATGTATAATTTCTATTATTTTTTATATGTTGGGAGTAGATAAACTGATAAAGGATAAATCACACAAAAATGAGAGATGATCAAATGCACGACTACGACGCTAACGGCAACCTGATAGAAGGAGAGATGGCGTACCACTATCTCTCGACGTTCCTGAACGGCGAGAAAGTGAATATGCTGGCATTGATCGGGACACTACCAGCACCGGGAGACCCTTCACCTTCCGACGTTTACTCGTACAGCTACACGCTCGACGGCCGACGGGTTGGAAAGGCCACCTACAACGAGAGCGTACGCTACTTATACGACGGCAAGAACGTCCTCTACGAGAACTGGAGCGACGGTCGCATGGTACGCTACACGCACCCGCTGGCCGGCTACGGGATGGAAGGCTGTGGATCCTGTGGAGATGTAGGAGCAAGTCGGAGACTTGGCGACTCAGCGGAACGAAGTTCCAGCGCA
>CAZFVW010000012.1:0-18251 GCA_964522285.1 uncultured Thermoplasmata archaeon
ATAGAAGTGGGCGTGATCATATTCGGCGGTTTCTCACTTATTCTAGCATTCTTGAAATACGAAGTACACACGATAGGAATAACGACCCCCGTGGCACTCTTCATGACATTTTTGATAGGTATCCTGGTCCAACAGGGTTTTGAAGTGGAGGCCGCTTTCATCACTATCACCATCACCACTTTACTACTGACCAAAGAGAGATTACACAAGATCGCCAGGGATATAGGGGGATAGGTGCATCATGTCTAAATACAAGGCTCTTTTGAGTGATGATATGGAAACCTTCGATCAAGTCGAACTATTATTGGAAAAAGAACTGTGCGATCACTGTTTGGGAAGGATGTTCGCCCAGCTAGGTCACGGTTTGACCAACGATATGAGAGGTCGGTCGCTGAGAGTGGTCTATTCTATGATCGGTTCCGACGAGAAGAGAAAGGAGCTTCCAGAAACACCCGATGAATGTTCACTATGCGGGAACATCTTTGAAGAGGTAGACGATTTCGTTTCGATCATCACGGATGAGATGAAAGATTACGAATTCCATACCTTTTTGGTGGGTTCTAGGGTCGATCCAGAGATACAAGAGAAAGAAGAAGCCATCTGGGCGGAACTCGATATCGAACACTCTGAACCAATAAAGACGGAATTGAACCGTGAGATAGGGAAAAGAGTGTTCGACGAAATAGATGCTGAAGTTGACCTTGAGAAACCGGACCTCAAGGCGATAATAGACACCAGGTTCGATTCTCTTGAGATAGAGTTGGCACCGCTTTTCATCTACGGAAGATATAGAAAACTGGCAACGGATATTCCTCAAACATCATGGCCCTGTAAACGATGCAGGGGGAAGGGTTGCGAGAGATGTGACGATACTGGGAAGATGTACGAGACCAGTGTAGAAGAGATCGCGGGAGAACCTCTACTTGAGATGACGGAAGGCGACGATTTTATACTTCACGGCATGGGCCGGGAAGATATCGACGTGAAGATGTTGGGTGAAGGCAGACCCTTCGTCATGGAGATCAAGAACCCTATCAAAAGAGATATCGATCTTGAGGGATGGGCATCAAAAGTCAACGAAGATGGAAGGATAGAGATCGACTCCATTGAAAAAACAGATAAGGATAAAGTGGTGGAGATCAAGGAATCAAGGGCGGAGAAGACGTACCGGGTCTACATCTCGTTCGATGAAAAGGTCGAGAGGGGAAAGTTTAAAAAGGTGATGAAATGTTTGAGGGGAGCGAAGTTAGCGCAGAGAACACCCAATAGGGTCAAACATCGAAGAGCTGACAAGGTAAGAGAAAGAGAGATAAAGGATATACAGTTGAACGAGTTCCAAGATAAAGAAGCGGTAATAACTCTCCGGTGTGAAGCGGGCACATACGTCAAAGAATTAATCCACGGCGATGAAGGTAGAACTCAACCGAACTTATCAGAAGAACTCGGTGTGAAATGTGTTACGGATACCCTAGAGGTATTAGATGTTCATTACGAAGCATAAAAAGGTGTAAAAATGAAGAAATCGAAAGGCATACGGCAGGGAACTCGAAAGATCCTGCGGAAAAAACCGAAAGAAAAAGGGATGATCCCCGTCACGAGAGCGTTACAGGATTTTAAAGAAGGCGAGAAGGTCAGGATCGTTATCGAACCCAGCGTTCACAAGGGCCAGCCTCACAGAAGATTCCACGGTAGAACAGGTACTGTGGCCGGTAAACAAGGAAAGGCGTTCGTGGTGAAAGTCAACGACGGGAATAAAGAGAAAAAAGTGATCGTAAGGTCAGAGCACCTTAGAGAAATTAAATAGGAGAGGATTATCAGATGGAAGAAGGCAGCAGGAACGTTTCATTAGCCGAAGTTAAGGAACTACTCAGTGAAGAAGCCGAGGAAAGAGAGTTATCCTACGAACAGAGCTTGGCTTTGAGCCATGCTGAGAAATTCGTTGAACTTTCTAAAGAAGATGTTGACGAACTGATAGAGGAGATGTTGGATAATTTCGATTTCATGACCGAGGATATCGCGTTCAAGATGGCTGATGTGCTGCCGACTGATCCTGATGGAGTCATCGCTTTATTTTCCAAAGATCGGTACACTCCTTCCAAGGAAGATACAGAAAATATTATAGATGTGATAAAAAAATACCTATGAGGATAAAAGATGGAAGACTATGCCTATGTTCTAGATTACCTAGCCGACGGACGACCCGATGATAAGGGTTACAAGCATGAAAGTTTAGCCTTGGCTCTCGGAGAGGACGAGTTGAAACTTTTTGAATTGATACCAAAACAGAATTCCAGCATAATGATCGGTGAGAGGGTATACATAGGCAAGGAGCTGGAAGATCGTAAGAAGGTCAAACACGTGAAAAGGAGGATAAAGTGGGATGAATTGACCCACGCCGCTAAGAGTGAGATCCCTTATATAATCGATGACATAATCGATAAGAAGGAAGATGAGTTCCTGAAGTTCTACAACAAAGCTAGACCCATAACGAAGCGTTACCACATGCTCGAACTCCTGCCGGGATTGGGTAAGAAAAAGATGAACGCTATACTTGACGACAGGAGAAAGAAAGGAGAATTCGACAGCTTTGAAGACCTTATAGAGAGGGTTCCACTCGTTCACAAACCAAAGAAGCTCATAAAGGAGCGTATCGTAGAAGAACTCAAGAGCCAGGATATCAAATACAAGGTATGGGTTGCAGAGTGATCTTTAAGATATCTATTAAATTTAAAAAGATGGTGTATTGATGGAAAATATTCAAGTGGAAGTTGTTGGACCTCAGATAGAGGAAGGAAGCCAGTATATGACCCTTTTTTTCGTTTTCGACTCTATGGTCGAAAAGGCTGATGTGGAAACACAAACGGCATTCCAACTTTTTAAAAAGATCCAGAATCAAACCTTGACCTGAGAAAACGTTTGTCAGACGCGATCACAACGCGATTTTCTCTTACCGCAACACTTTTATACTCACTAAATACTACTACTGTTTGTCTGACATATTGTCGGACTGATATTGGCTTTATGGATGGGGCCACTTATGCACTCTAAAAAGATAGAATCTACGCTCTCTTTAGTCGGGATTAGCTCCTGGAGGATGGTATATTGTATTTGAAAGAAGTACACATGGAGAATTTTAAATCGTTCGGTAAGAAGAAGACTATACCCTTACAAGAAGGATACACGAATATAACGGGACCCAACGGTTCTGGTAAATCGAATATCGGTGACGGGATCCTTTTCGTTTTGGGACCTAAAAGTTCGAAGGAGATCCGCGCGGGACGTCTGACGGATCTTATATTCAACGGTGGGAAGGATGGGAAGCCAGCAGATTACTGCCGAGTTAGTTTGACCTTCGATAATGAGGACGGGAGTATACCATTAGACGAAGAAGAGATCACGTTCACAAGGAAGATAAAGAGATCAGATAACCAGATAGGGTACAATTCATATTTCTATATCAACGGCAGATCTTCTAAATTGTCAGAGTTCCAGAACCTCCTTAATCACGCCAGGATATCTTCAGACGGTTATAATATCGTGCAGCAGGGAGATATCGCCAGGATAGTAGAGATGAGCGATGTGGAGAGAAGAACGGTGTTGGACCAGATCTCGGGCATCAGCGAATACGATAAAGAGATAGAGCAAGCGGAGGAAAAGAAGGACAGCGTTCTCGATGACCTAGACAGGATAAACATACTTCTGGACGAGATCAGCACCCAGGTGAAAGAACTCGAATCAGATCGGCAGGAAGCCCTGAAATATCAAGAATTGTCGGACAAAGTCTCGGAAGCGAGGCAGATGAAGGCATGGAAGACAAAGAACGAGGTCGTAGATACGATCAATACGATACAGGAAGACATCGATGAAAACAAAGAGGGATGCGAAAAGATCGATGAAAAGAAAGAGGAGGTAAAAGAGAAGATCGCAGATATAAAGGGAGAGATAGAAGAGATAGATGACAAGATAGACGAAAGGGGTGGAGAGAAGAATGAAGAACTAAGGGAGAAGGTAAATAACCTTAGACTAGAAGTTGGAAGGGCTGAAGATAAGATCGAGGATGCGGAACACGATATCAAAGAAGATAAAAGACTAAGGCAAAAACTAAAACAGGAGATGTCGGAAAAGAAAGATGAACTCTCCGAACTTGGTCAAGATCTGGTGAAACTGAAAAAAGAAAAAGAAGAAACTTCTCAGGGATTAGAAGATGTCCAGGAAGAGTTAGAAGAGATCAGGGGAAAGCAGTCCAAATCTGATGACAGGATAAAATCGCTGAGGAAAGAAGGTGTAGAGGTAAAGAACAAGCTCGATGATAAGAACGATTCTTTATCTGAGAACGAAAGAGAACTCGACAGGAAAGAAGACAAGATAGAAAGGTTGGCTGAAGATATATCAGAATTAGAGGAGGACAAAGAGCAGTTCGAGTTCGAAAAGAAGGACCTAGAATGGAAATTGAAGGATCTTAAAGAAGATAATAAAGATCACGAATCCACCTTGAAAGAGTTGAAGGAATCTTTCCACGAGGAGAGGAACAAAGAGAAACGGCTCAGGGAGGATAAGAGCGACCTCGAAGATAGATTGAACAGACTAGAACGTGAATACAACAAGTTGAAAGCTCAGGAGGAAGCGGCAAAATCCGTTAAGAGAGGGTACAACAGAGCGGTTTCTTCGATCTTGGAAGCCAGAGATAAGGGGAAATTGGAGGGGGTTCACGGCACGATAGCCGAACTCGCGGATGTGGATGATAAATACGAAACCGCCCTACAGGTCTCTGCAGGGGGTAGGATGCAGTCCATAGTGGTCGAGAACGATTCAGTAGCAACTGATGCTATCAAGTATCTAAAAAAGAACAAGATCGGCAGGGCTACATTTTTGCCTTTGAACAAGATGAGAAGCGGTAGACCAAGAGGAAAGGCCCTTCGAGCGGTGAAAGATGATAACGCCGTGGATTTTGCATTGGATCTGGTCGATTATGAAGATCGATATGAGAACGTGTTCTGGTATGTTTTCCAGGATACTGTTGTAATGGAAGATATCGATTCTGCCAGGAAGAACATCGGCGGCGTTAGGATGGTAACCCTGGACGGGGAGAAGATCGAAAGAAGCGGCGCCATGGTCGGCGGTGAATTGAAGAAGAACATGATGAGCTTCTCGGCCCCTGACAGTGGGAAACTGGACAGAGTGAGCAAAGAACTACAGCAGACGAGAGAGAACCTGAAAAAAGTGACAGCTGAATTGAATTCTGTAGAGAAAGACGTCCAGGAGATCCAAGACAATATAAGAGAAGTTCAATCAGAAGGAGGAACTTCTGAGAAAGTCGACACCTTGAAGGCTCAAGTCGGTCACTGGAAAAAGAAGATCAAAGAGAAGAAAGAGAAACTCAAGGAGAAAAGAGAGGAAAAAGAATCTCTCGAAGAAGAGGCCAAGAGTCTCGAAAGATCGGTTTCCCATATAGAAGGCGAGATCGAGGATCTCAAACAGAAACGCAAAGAGATCTCAGAAAAGATCAAAGATATCAGTCCAGAAGAGCTTTCAAATAAATTGGGTGAGCTGAAGGATGAGGAAGTTGATATCGATAAGAAGTTGAACAAGCTATCCGCCGAGATAGAGGTAAAAAAGAACGATAAAGAACGTCTAGAAGATGATATCGAGAAATACAAGGGCGATCTAGAAGACCTAAAGAACGAGATAGAAGAAAACGAAGGTCTTATCAAGAAGAAAGAAAGGCTCATCGAAGAGAAAGAATCTGAGCTCAAAGATTTGAGAGACAACCTATCTTCTATGGACGATGAACTTGAAGAACTGAGAGATGAGAGGGACAAGAAGAAAGAGAAAAGGATCGAATTGAAAAACGAGATCGAGAAACTCGAGACGAAAAAGGAAGCGAAGAGGAGCTACATCAACACCCTCAAACAAAAACTCGAGAGCCAGAGAGACACCGTAGAGGAGCTGAAAGAGGATATAGATCAGAAGAAAGATTTCACTGGAGAAGAACTTCCATCGCTCAAAGAACTGAAACACACGATCAAGAGGGGTGAAGACAGGATGGAGTCTCTGCAACCAGTTAATATGAGAGCTATCGATGATTATCAGAAGAAGAAAGACAGAAAGGAAAAACTACAAGGTGAATACACCGAACTAGAAGAGAGAAGGGATGAATTAGACAATCTGATAGATGAGCTTGATGAAAAGAAAAAGGTAGGACTTCTAGAGGTTAAAAAAGAGATCAACGAGAATTTCAAAGTCGTTTACGAAGAGCTTTCAGATGGCGGTGAAGCACATCTCGAATTGGAGAACAAAAAATCACCATTCGAAGGGGGTCTTATCATTAAAGCACGACCTCCAGGCAAGAAGGTCCACAGGATCCAGGCACTCTCTGGCGGAGAGAAAGGGCTGGTATCCATGGCGTTCATATTCGCCATACAGAAATATAACCCGTCTCCCTTCTACCTGCTTGACGAGATCGACCAGAACCTAGACGGGGTCAATGCAGAGAACGTGGCGGATATGATAAAAAGGAACTCGCAGTTCGCCCAGTTCATACAGGTATCTCTTCGAAAGGTCACACTCAAAAAATCCGACCATATCATAGGGGTCACCATGAAGGACAACGGTCTTTCAGACATCATCATGAAGGTGAATATAGGAGACAAGATAAAATCGGATATCCCCGAGCTGTCGGGTATGAGTAAGTTGGAAACGGAGGTGAACTGATGGTCAGTGAACTGAAGGGACAATACGATGGTGATGAAGTCGGGGCATTAACAGAAGAATATCAAGCTAAGGAAGAAGTCATGACGCACCTGATGTTCCACAAATCTATAGTCGACCACGAACGCAACGGTGAAAGGATAGACGACTACATAGAGATGATAGAAGATATAGATGGCGGAGGGTACAAGATATCAAATGACGATTTCGAGTGTGCTATCGCGTCGGTTTTCAAGCTTGTCATCGAAGAAAAGATGGACCCGTGGAACATCGATCTAGCTTCGTTCACTAAGATGTATCTGGAGGAAGCGAAGAACAAGGAGATGATCAATTTTATCGTCGCCGGCCAGTTGGTCAACATGGCATATTCGATACTCAAGATGCAGTGTGAAGCTGTTCTTGAGAATGCTGAAGAAGAGGAAGAGGACGAAGTTGTAGAAGATGAGTTCTTGGGTCAATGGGATGTTTTTGACTACGATATGTATGACGAGCCAGAAGACCTTGATTACGGCGATCAGGTGAGGGAGGAAGAAGAACCGCCCCTTAAGAGGTCGATTACTAGAGAAAACAAGAAGCCAGTTTCACTTATCCAACTTGTAGACGCTTTCGAAGAAGCTAGGGACGAGGCGAAGTACCGCGAGAAAAAGGAAAGGCTGCGGAAAGAAAGATGTGAAGAGAGAAAACTGGCGGAAGAGAACGAGAAGAAGAATTACGACACCAACGCTCACAAAGAAGATCTTCATCACGATATATCCATGATATGGGAAAGGATATGCTGGTACGACAAAGACGAGATAAAGTTCAACATGATACACGACGGGAGGACCAGCGACTTCGTTACCGCTTTCATGTCCGTGTTATTCCTTCATAAAGATAAGAAAGTAAAACTTAGTCAGGATACACTACCAGGCGGGCTCATCAAGGTAGAAAATCTCGTGCCAGAAGAAGAAAGACCCGAAGGCATGATAAAATTCATCAGTGAAACCAACAACGAAAATATGCCCGTGGAAGAAGTTATAACCGTCTGATTCTCGATCAATCGGTGTAGTAATATTCTCCAGCTGACTTCTGTTGTCTATCTAGTCTAGATTCTGGTTTATTCACACGTGGCCTATTAGTATCTGGATCTCTTCTGAATGTTATATCGACTTCTTTCAAAAATTTGTTCATGCCCTGCTGCATCAGATAAGGGCCCTCGCCTTTACCCCATCTACCTGGTTCACCACTGAAATTCATTATCAAGTCCGAGACATAATCGATGAAGTAAACGTCATGGTCTACGATCAAGCCGGCTTTCCCGCTCTTTTCCATGTAACGCCTGATAGTCCTAGCCGCGTCCATCCTCCTGCTGGAATCCAAGTATGCGCTCGGTTCGTCGATCAAGTACAGATCTGCATTCCTACCGAGCGCTAAACCGATGACTATCCTCTGTAGCTCACCGCCGCTGAGGTTGGATACATCCCTCTCGAACATGGTGTCCAGGTCAAGAGGTTTGATGACTTCAGATCGGAATATGCCAGTGTCTAAATTATCCGATATCTCGCTCAGATAAAGATCCATTACCCTTCCATCGTAATCCGGTTTTATATACTGTGGTTTGTAACTCACCGAGATGCTTTTCTGTATCTCTCCCTCTGTAGGTTCGATTACGTCGGCTAACATCTTTACAAAAGTAGTTTTACCCGTTGCGTTAGGACCGACTATACCTATAACTTCACCTGTCGGGACCTGTCCAGATTCAGTTTCCAATCTGAAGGAATCCCACTCTTTTACAAGATGATCGTATTCCAACAATGGCTCTGAGTGCCATTCATCCCTCGGTGCGTGCTTCTCGAACTCTATCGCTCTCTCTCGGAAACGTATATTTTCCTCGCTGAGATATCCTTTTAGGTAGGTGTTGATGGCTTTTCTGACGCCTTTTGGGTGTGTGACCACACCGTAAGCTCCTCGAGAACCGTAAAGGAGATGTACGTTATCCGCTAGGAAATCTAGAACAGCTAGATCGTGTTCTATCACCATCACACGGCTCTCTTTGCTCTTCTCTTTTATCGCTTTGGCGACCTTTAGTCGTTGTTTGATATCTAGATAAGATGATGGTTCGTCGTAAAAATATATATCCGCTTCTTTACTCGAAGCAGCCGCTATGGCTACCCGCTGGAGTTCCCCTCCAGATAGGTTCCCCATCTTCGAATCCAATGTATTCTCGATACCTAATTTTTCAACCCAATCCTGATAATCTCCTCCTACTCTTTCGAGAAGACCTTCCACTTTACCGGAATAATATGCGGGTATCTTGTCTACATATTGTGGTTTCAGCGAGGTCACGATACCGTCGTTAGATATCTTTTCGAAGTACTCACCGAGTGCGACTCCAGAAAAATGCGCTATAGCGTTATCCCACGTAGTTTCTTTATCGTACTCGCCTAGATTGGGTATTATCTCTCCGGATAGTATCCTGATAGCGGTAGTTTTACCGATTCCGTTAGAACCAAGAAGTCCGATAACCTGTTCTTTTTGTGGCACAGGGAGCCTGTACAATCTGAAGCTGTTCTCACCGAACTGGTGGATAAGATCCGTATCCAACTCCTCGGCCAGGTTGATGATCTTGATAGCTTTGAAAGGGCATTTATCCGTACAGATCCCGCAGCCAGCACACAGCTCTTCTGATATCCGAACCCCGTCTTCAGTTTTTACTATGGTTTCATCACCGGTTCTAACCCTGGGACAATAGTGGATGCATTCGTAGCTACATCTGTCTGGTCTGCACTTGTCTTCTTGTACGACGGCTATCCTCATCGAAATCTGATTATTACAGGTGGTATTTTAGGTTGAGGGTTGAAGTATGACAACTCGTTTAAAATTGTGAGAATAAAATAGTTATGTGTGGCTTGTTTTACTCTATTGCTGCTATTTTCCTCTGAGAAATGAATAATCTATAAATAGGGGTGCCATAATGAGACGGCTACAATTGTACCAGGTGACTACTTATGCGTCTTAGTTGGCCTAATATACTGACAAGCAAAGAAAAAACTCAACCGACAGAAGCCTCGATAATCGAAAAACACTGGGGTACGATAGTGTCACTTATAGGGATATTCCTATTGGCCCTTTTCATCAGAAGCTATTTTGCCTTCGATATGGCTACGAAATTTGGAGCGCCATATCTATTATCAGGTGGTTCTGATGCTTATTATTATGAACTTATTATAGATTATGTTCAATCAAATCATCAACACATGCTTACAGATCCACTTCGTAAGTATCCCCTAGGGGGTGGCAATCCGCGTCCCCCATTACTCGCATGGTCTTCTGTGATGAGTGGTTATGTTATCTCCCCTTTCTTCGGAGACGTAGAATCTGCGATTTCATTTTCGTTTGTCTTCTCAGCGGGAATATGGGGTTCTCTTACAATATTCCCTGCTTACTTGATAGGAAGGGATACTTTCGGTAAAAAAGCAGGCATGGCCGGTGCATTGATGTTAGCTATAAGTTCTGGCCATCTCCAAAGAAGTGTCATAACTAATGGTGACCACGATGCGTTATATCTTTTCTTTGCAGTCACCGCGTTCTACTTCTTCATGAAAGCCCTTGAAGGCATACCTGAAGACATAAATTGGGTGTCGGATTGGAGCGATCTAGATGAGATCAAGAAAGGATTGGGGGATTTTGTATCTAGTAATAAAATCTCTCTGCTCAACGCTGCGATGAGTGGGATGAGTACTGCGGCCGTTGCCCTGACATGGAAAGGTTTTCCATATGTTTTAATCATCATATTGGTTTACTTCTTTTTCCAACTGATATTTAATAAATTACAAGTTAAAGATTCACTGGGTATCACCTCGGTAGTAGGTGTATCGATGAGTGTTACTTTCATTGTTTCCGCACCGTTCTATCTCGGTCCGGGACCAGGTTCTAGATTACCATTCGCGATCGGTAAATGGTATGATATCCCTCTTCTGTTATTCATAGCCGCTTTTATAATTGGTGTATTTTTCACCGTTACCAGGGATATACCATGGCTACTGGTCTTTACGACATTTTTCACTGCAGCTATACTATTTTTTGGAATAGGTTCCTTACTATTCCCTAATCTGATAGAGAGCCTCATGGGTGGTGCAGGTTATTTCGTCCAGAATAAATTGTACAGCACCATCGCAGAGGCACAAGCACCACAATTCAGTAATCTCGTTATGTCATTCGGCTTGGTTTCATTCTTCTTATCAATAACAGGATTGATACTTGCTATATGGCACTTGAAAAGTGATTTGAGACCGAATTTCATGTTCATTTTGATATGGACTGGTTTTGCCATCTACATGGCGGTCACAGCTGCTCGTTTTATCTTCAACTCATCCCCTGCCTTCGCTCTTCTAGCAGGATGGGTTCTTGCATTGGCTGCAGACAAGGTGGATTACCCCGGCATATATCAGCGATTTAGAGTTTATCGCGGTGACGTATTCAGGGGCATCTACGAAGGTGTGAAATTAAAACACATCATGGTAGCATTACTGGTTGTATTTCTCGTCGTGATGCCAAATACCTTATACGCCTTCGATGCAGGTATACCTTTCGAGGAAAAACAGGAATATAATAAAGATATATATGAAACATTACCTAAGGCGATAAGGCCAGAGGGATACAATCCAGATAGCAATAACAATTGGTATCTTGGCGCATTTGGTTACTCGATGGATAAGCCTACAGATTATTGGCCCGCTGCTTGGGATTGGTTCAGTGAACAAGATTCAGAACTGCCTATCGAAGAAAGACCTGCCTTCGTGAGTTGGTGGGACTACGGTTTCGAGGCGGTTCAGAAAGGGGAACACCCCACGGTTGCAGATAACTTCCAGCAGGGCTACAGGATCGCGGGTAATATTTTGATGGCTCAAAACGAATCTGAAACCATCGCTTTATTCATAGCTAGAGAACTCGAACTTCCATACAACAGGGACGGTGGATTTGAAGGAAAAGTTAGAGATATTTTAGTCGAACATATCGGTGAGGATAAAACAGCAGAACTTGAAGACGTTTACCGGAATCCCGCAGGATACAAAGAAGAAGTTCTTTCTAATCCCCAACGATACCATCCAAGGGCGGACGATATACATCCCAGAAACGTTTGGTGTGCAAAAGTTATGGGGTTACTTTCTTATGAAGGTGTAGATACTCTATCGGAATTGTATCGGGACGTTTCTTTACATTTAGATAAACGGATTAAGTACCTGGCCGTCGATTCCAGACTCTTTCCTACTTCTGGAACACAAACGGGTATCTTCTACGCACCCGCTAAACTTTCGGGCCATAGAATAGATGAATCGGAAGGTATGAGAACTCCCGTGGATTTCTTCAACATCCTTTTAGTTGGTAATGATGGAAATGAATACAGCGACCCAGATAATATCCCACAGGGCGTGAGCATTACAAATTATAACATAAATTTCAAACCGATGTTCTACAACACGACTCTTTACAGGACATTTGCTGGTTACTCAGCTGATGAAGTCGGTAAAGGAAAAGGTGGTAATGGAATACCTGGCTTGGGAGAACAAAATCAGATCATGCCTATGCCTGCTTGGAATATGAGTCACTTCAGGGTAGCTTACAAAACCGCTTACTACAACCCGTATCCTCGCGATGAAGTGAGAAATCATAGTGATGCATGGAGAGCAGTATCATTCGAAACTGCATCCAAATACCAACAACAGGGAAAAGGTACTGTGGACATGAGTCCGAGAAGTTACATGAATCAGGGTGTAGTATTCATCGAATACTTCGACGGAGCTATCGTGAGTGGCAAAGTAGAAACTGAAAACGGTGATCCGATAGAAGATGCAACCATAACAGCTATTGATGAAACGGGAACACCTCACCAGACTAGAAAAACAGATAAAGATGGATATTACAAAGTGAAAGTTCCCTTTGGAAACATATCTGTGATCGCTTCGACAGGTGGAATCTCTGGAGGTAACAAAATAATAAAAACTGAGACTATTCAACTCGGTTCTGTTTCATTGAACGTGACCAAAGATGAAGCTATGAGAAAGAGGACAGATAAAAATCTCGATGGTAAATGGGACTACCTTTACGATAGAGATATCGCCGTGTCATCATCAGACCTAACTGTAAATGTATTCATAGATCAAGATCAAGATAAGTCATACAACAAAGCTAACGACACTTTAGTATCCTCAGAGGTTACTGTTATCAACCTGGAGAGCGGTAGAGAGTATGATTCTGGTATGACGGATGGTACATACACATTCGAAAATCTAGTCCCTGGTACTTATAAGATATCATCAGATGCTGAGGGTACAGAAGAATTGAAGGATGTGAAAGTCGAGCCTGGAAAAGATTTGAGCAAAGGCATCATGGTGACTACAGGGTCTATCAGTGGCGTGGTAATGAGTGATGTGGAAAACGAGAAAGAAAACTTTGATATCAAGATCGAAAGAGAAGATACAGATTACGTGGCAACCACAACTGTTGGGGTTGGCGATAACTATACATTTGAAGACCTGGTTCCAGGAACATACGTAATTGATATCGATAACGATAACTACATAATAGATGGTGGTCCGTATTATTTTGATATTGGAGATGTTGATGAAAAGGAACACAATATCACCGTCATCGATTCTACGGTAGTTGAAGGTAAGACCATGTATTCTTCTAAAAAGCTATCCTACCAAAGATTGACATTCGAAGGAGGTAGTGGGGTTAACTACTCCCGAGTTATCCGTACTGATGAAAATGGAGAATTTAGTGTCAAGCTCCCTCTAGGTAAATTCATCGTGAACGGAGTCTATCAAAGGAACGATGAAAAATATGTTCATGTAGGTTCACTTATTACTCCTTTTGAAGATGCATATCGTGCCAAATTCGAACCGAGTTACAAGGTGAGCGGAAGGATACTTTCGGACAGTGCACCAGAGGAAGATATCAGACTTTTATTCACTAATAATCAGGATAAAGAGGCATTAGCTACGACGAATTCTGATGGTAATTTCTCTCTATCTCTCCCACCTGACGACTATTCACTATACGGATGGAAAATAGAAGGTGTGACCCCACTATATGTTTGGGAAGATGTATCTGTAGAATCTAGCATTTACGAAGAATATGATACAGATGAGGGCTCTTTCGTTTCAGGTAGGATTTATAGGGATCTCAACAGGAACGGTAAATACGATGAGGGTGAAGGAATACAATCTGGATTCAATTTGGTAGATGGTACAAAATCGACCTCATTCAGTACATCTTACGATGGGATATTCAGCAGCATTGTACCTAAAGAAAATATCGATATAACATTCAGTAAAGAAGGGTTCAAAACCAAGACATTAGAATATGCTCCTGAATTGGGTAATTACAACCAAAATGTGAAGATGGAAGCACAAAATGTCACCTTGAGTGGAGGAATAAATTACGAAACTGAAGCTCAAGAATTAGATGAAATCCCAATCAAATTTGTACCTCTTGGCCAAGCAGCAGTAGGTAACGATATTGTTGTAGAAGGTAATACATTTACAACCGAACTTCAACCAGGTGACTACAAAATAGTCATCGACCATATAGAAGATGATGGAGAAGTAAGGTACGAATACGAAAAAGATTTGATCGTAAGTATAGGTGAAGAAGAGTTAGATTTGAATATAGATATAGATTATAAAGTGAGATTTTCAGGTAAACTCTATTCCGAATCAGGAAACATTACTTCGGGAAACATATTTTTCCAGAAAGAGGGTTTCCTTGAGAACTTATCTACGGAAGGTTCTTTCGAAACCTATCTTACACCAGATGTTTACTCTATTAGAGCGATGAACAAGAGGATAACCGAATCCAACCAAACCAAGATTTATATCGAAAAGCCGATCGAATTGAATATTACACTTGAGAGTACAAATGAATTTTTACCCAGTGTTACTTATGACGGATTACCTAAAGAGAACATTCCAGTCGTAGTGAATAATTTAAATTCCGGGTTTACGTTCAATAAGACCACAGATCCGAATGGAGAAGTGCAATTCCGTCTGAATACAGGTGAATACAGAATTACAGTCGATCACACGACGCAAGATGCGATACCGAATATTGGCGTGCCCAAAACGGTAAATTACAAGTATTCAAGATTGTTCTCAATAAATAGTAGCACTTCTCCTGCTATACAATTAGAAAGTGAACTCGTCAATAACACCTTGTCTGGGCGTGTTACGGTAGATGGTTCAGGGGCTCGTGAGGCTGTGGTTAATTTCATATCTACAGGGCCTGGATCCCTATCCAAAAGCATCCAAACCGATAGTAACGGTGGATTTGAAACTGAATTGCTCGGTGGAACTGGTTCTTATTACACTATATACGCCTATTATGAAGGTTCAGAAGGACTCTACGCAGAAATTCACGACTTTTTCATGCCCAGCGAAGACGACATTTTGAACATTTCATTATCTCCGGCCGTAAAGATAAGTGGAAAAGTTACCGTTAACGGTGATGGCAAGGAGACTACGGTAGAATTTACTAGAACTGATGGAGGTATTGGAAGCAAATCTTTCGAAACAGATACTTTTGGATCATATGACGCGATATTACCTAAAGGAAGTTATTCTGTTAAATCCTCTTGGAAGAAAACAGAAGGAGATGACCAAATAGACTATCAGAAAACGAAAGATATCGAACTATCTTACAACCGGGTATTAGATCTAGAACTGGAAAAGGTAAAGGAATATGGAGTAAGTATAAGCAGTGTGAACAGAAGAAATGCAGACCCAGGGGATAATCTGACATACAGTATAACTATAACTAATACTGGCAACACTGAAGATGAATTCAAGTTGAATGCAAAGAAATCAGTATGGGATATCGATATAGAACCTGCAGAATTCAAATTGAAAGCCGGTGAAACCAAAACCATCAAGGCTGTAGTCCATGTTAGCAAAGATGCTTCTGTAGATCACCCCCCTATATCAATTACAGTTGAATACGGTGATTCGCAGGAAAAGGAAAAAGAGTTACCTATAGACGTTACACAGAGGTACGGTTTAGAGATCGATGAAGAAGTGGTGAAAAAATCTTTTGAAAATGGATATTTGAGATATACCGTGACGGTGACGAACATAGGTAACGGCGATGATACTTTCACTTTGAATATCAAAAACCAGGAAGCCCTTAAGTTGAAAGGGTGGGACGCGGATGTGAAGGACTCAACAGATTTGGTTAGTGAAGGAAAATCAGAAGATGTATCGATCGAATTGAAAGCGATGACATCCGATCCAAACAGGAACGCTAAGATAGAATTGAGTGGGACATCTCAGGGCGACCAAAGCGTGACCTATGAAACAAGCTTTGATATCGACGTGCCAACGGTAAAAGCAGAAGCCGACGGCGTAGACATTGCTGGTGATAAGATATCATTAGAGAAAGAAGAACTGCAGCTAAAAACGTGGCATTGGGGTGCGATGGTTTTCTTGGCCATTATAGCTGCCATTTACATACTCAGAAAGAAGAGGTGGATATAAAATGGCAGTTGAAGAGAGGTACTCCCGCATAATACATATGTTAGTATTTTTCTCTATTATCGTATCATCATTGTCCATCACATTGACAGATGTAGATGGTGCACTTTCTTCTAGTGGTGTAGATATAACAGTTGACGGGCCTACGGAGGTCTTCGTTAATCAAACCGAGAGCTATGAAGTTAAGATCATAGGTGCTTTTTCAGATAGAAGTAAGAATTGGTCTTTGAAAGCAAATATCGATGAAGATTCTATAGAAAAAGCAAGGGTTGAACCAAGAACGGACGATTCTGATGATTCGAACGTGTTCACGGTCAAATTCACAGCGGTTGAAAAGGGAAATATAAAATTAAAATTGAGCGGTTTCTGCTCAGACGGTAATACGACCCGGAAAGCCAGTACATCTCTGAAGATAAAAGCTGTAGAACCCTCTACTGTGAGTATAAAATTAGACAACCCTAATGACATAGAATTGAAAAATATACAAGTCGGTGTTTATGTTGACGGCACTCTGAAAAGGGTTCATGATGTAGAGGTATTAGGGCCTTCCAAGAGTAAGAGATTGAAGATCAACTGGTCAAAAGAGGGACTAGACGAAGGGAGACACACTCTGCAGATATGGGTAGATTACAATTACAAAGGTGATGTGGATCAATTCGATAAAAACGAAATGGTTCTGGAAAAGGATTTCTATATCGAAGGAAAGGGTTTCATGGAACAGTACGGTTGGGCAGTTGCCATCGCAGTGATAGCCGGGATAATCGGGATCTTTTATTTCATGAATATGAGAAGGAAGAGAAGAAGACCCTGGTAGGAGCTTTGAAAAACCCTTTCTTTTTTTACTTTCCTTGAAAATCAGCTTTTCTTTTATCTATGAAGGCTTTCATCCCCTCTTTTTGATCTTCCGTTTCAAAGCATTTGCCGAACTCTACGGACTCTGTTTTGAAATCTTGACTTGGACTACTATCGATGGCTCTTTTAGCGTAACGTACTGCAAGAGGTCCGTTAGACGATATCTTCTCGGCGATATCTATAGCGGTCTCTAAAACATCTTCTTCTACCACTTTATTGACTAACCCTATATCTGATGCTTCTTGAGAGTCGAAGTTTCTGCCCGTGAAAATAAGTTCTTTTGCACGTGGTTTCCCGACAAAGCTCTCTAACCTCTGCGTTCCACCAAATCCAGGGATGACGCCTAGTCCTACTTCAGGCTGGCCGAAGGTAGAATCCTCTGAGCTTATGATGAAGTCACAGCTCATGGCCAGCTCTAAACCACCGCCCAATGCGAATCCGGATACTGCAGCTATGGAAGGCATAGGTAGTTCTCTTATCCGTTGGAATACACCCTGTCCTTTCTTGGAGAAACTTTCAGCTTCTTTGGGGGGCATATCTTTCATCTCTTTGATATCCGCCCCAGCAGCGAAGTGCTTACCTTCACCGGTTATGATCAAACATCTAGCATCGCTCTCTTCCAGCTCATCCAGCTTCTCATCCAATTCATCTAAAAGATCAGAACAGATGGCGTTAACTGGTGGATTGTTCAACTTCAAGATGGCGATGAAACCGTCGATCTCTAATTCTATCATTTAACCACTTCCTCGTCTATCAATATTCGTAGAATCCCTTTCCGGATTTTCTACCTAGGTCGCCTGCTCGCACGAGTTTTTTTAGCAGTGGGCACGGTCTGTATTTTGGATCGTTGAAATCATCGTAGAGTACTTCCATTATATGCAGTACAGTATCCAATCCGATCATATCAGCCAGTTCTAGCGGGCCCATGGGGTGGTTAGCACCCAATTTCATAACTTTATCAAGGTCCTCTTTTGATGCTATTCCTTCGTGTAGTGCAAATATGGCTTCATTTATCATGGGTATCAGTATCCTGTTAGCAGCGAACCCTGGTGAATCCTCTATCTTGACCGGCTCCTTTCCAAGGTCTTCAGCAAGAGCAGTGACCGTATCTACAGTTCCATCTTCTGTTTTTAACCCGCTGATGACCTCCACTAGCTTCATTATAGGTACGGGGTTGAAGAA
>CAZFVW010000013.1:0-17679 GCA_964522285.1 uncultured Thermoplasmata archaeon
GATAAATTGATAAGATAAAAAGATATGATATGGTAAGAAGATGAATATGGGCCGAAATAAGCTCTTTCCAGAAGATGGTCGAAGTAAAAAAGAGGTCATGGAAGAGATCAAAGGATTTGAAGACGAGAACATGGCGTTCTCAGATGGTAGAGTGTTGGGTTCGATGTGTTCCAGTCCCCTCGAAATCGGAAGGGAAGTATATTCCATGTTCATAGAGTCAAACCTGGGTAATCCCGGTCTGTGTAAAGGGACTGAAAGGTTGAACAAAAAAGTCCAGGATGCCGTCGGTTCACTCATTCACGCTCCAAAGGATTGCAATTCGATATCCGTGGGTGGAGCTACCGAAGGGAACATCATCGCATTGTGGAGAGCTAGAAATAAATCCGGAAACCGGAAAGTGATCCTTCCAGAAAGTGCCCACTTCTCTTTCAAAAAGGCATGTGATCTATTAGATATGGAAGCGGTTTACATACCTTTGGACGAAAACTATCTGCCCGATCTGAGTATATTGGAGAGAGAAATAGATAACGAAACTGCAGCAGTGGTCGGTATCGCCGGTACCACGGAGCTCGGTTTGATCGAACCGATCGAAGAGATAGCTGAAATATCTAGTGATATACACTTTCACGTAGACGCCGCATTCGGTGGCATGGTAATACCGTTCTTGAAAGATCTAGGACACGGATTACCACCCTTTGATCTCGAGATCGAAGGGGTGGATACCATCGCAGTAGACCCACACAAGATGGGGTTTTCTCCAATACCTCTAGGATTGTTTTATTCTAGGGAAGGATCTAGTATCTCCGTAGAATCGCCATACCTGACAGGAAAATCCCAAAACAGTATACGGGGGACCAGGGCGAGCGCTTCTATACCTGCTTTCTGGGCGACCTTGAATCATCTCGGTAAGGAGGGATATCGGAGGGAAGTCGCTAAATGCATGGAAAACACCTATTATCTTGTAGATCGGATGGAAGAGATAGGGATAGGATCGATCGTTGAGCCAGTTATGAATATCGCTTCATTTCATCATGATGATCCTGAGAAGGTTCTTCTTGAACTGGATAAGAGAGGGTGGAACATCTCTAGAACCGTTAATCCAAGTGGACTCAGGTTCGTGGTGATGCCTCACGTAAAGGCAGAATCCATCGATGAAGTGGTGGATATCATAGGGGAGTTGGATCTTTAGATGGAAATAAGCGGATATGAACTCGATATCGAAAAAGCGAGAGATGAACTAGAAGATATCGGAGCAAAGAGGATACTATTACAGGTCCCAGACGGCTTGATAAGAAAAGCCGGTCAGATACTAGATGAGATCGGATCAGAGGGTGCCATATGGGGAGGTACATGTTACGGAGCATGCGATCTTCCTCCGGATATAGGTGAAGCTGACGCCCTCGTTCACGTGGGTCACTCGGAGATACCGAACATGGAGACCGATTACCCCGTTGTCTACATCGAAGGTTGGGCTACAAGGTTCTCGGACATACCAGAAGGGTTGTTCGAAAGATTAGAGGGGAAAGTAGCATTATATTCTACAGTTCAATATCTTCATCATCTTGATAAGATAAAAAAAGCACTAGAAGAGAACGGGTTTGAAGTACTTATCGAAGAAGGAGACGGACGTATCAAATATCCTGGCCAGATCTTAGGATGTGATTATTCCGCCATGGCAGTAGAAGCTGATTCTCACCTGTATATAGGCAGTGGCAGATTTCACCCTATAGGATTATCTTTAGTATCTGGAGATAACGTGATCATATTCAATCCGACTACCGGTGAAGTATCTGAAACAGGTGATCTGGCAGATAAGATGCTCAGGAAAAGACACGCCGTGTTGTCAGCCAGTCAAAATAAGATGAAGGAGAGCGATAAGTATGTCGGGGTCATCGTTTCAACCAAGGGCGGTCAGGAGAGGATGAAGATGGCTGAGAAGATCGCCTCGGAAGACGATAGAGTAAAGATAATAGTCTTCGACGAGATAATCCCTTCCCGCGTAGATAGTATGGATCTCTGCTGTGCTGTGAATACAGCATGTCCGAGGATAGCTCTAGATGACTCTATTAGATTCAAAACTACTATACTTACACCCGTAGAATTCGAGATACTGAAAGGGAAGGTAGATTGGGGTGACTGGTCAGTCGACCAGATAAGTTAGATTCATTCACCTTTTTCAGAGAAGATGATCTCTCCTCTTTCCTTGTAACTTGTGACTATCATCATACTGTTTAGATCCATAACACCGTCTAAATTAGATGCCTCATCTACCAAGAAAGATTTCATATGGTCGTAATCCTTGAAACGTGCCTTCACGATTATATCTATGTCGCCAGTCAGTAGAAAAACGTCTTCTATATTGTCGAATGTGGTCAGTTTTTCTGCTATATCGTCAGCTTTCTTTGTATCCACTTTAAAAGAGATCATAGAACTGACACCTCTTCCTTCATAATAGCTAGATATCGCTTCTTCATATTCCTTGTTGTTATTTATCTCGTTCATTTTTGTCATCTCCAGGTAGATGTATACAAGGTGTAAAAGAACAGGTTACATATAAGTTTTTCAAGGGATGAACTATCATGTTTGAAAATATAAGAGATTAAGGAGTTTTTATCGGTGTTATAACGTGGTTTCTATCTCTTCGTTGATATCTTCGTAAACCTGTTGGAGCAGGTTCTCAAAATCGGCATTTTCGTATTCAACGTAGCGTCCTAATGCGCTTTGAACTTTAGCTTTGAACGACGAGTTTTCCTTTACTATTTCTATGGAGCACAGAGTTTCTTCCATCCAGCCACCTCATTTTTTCTAGTTATCGGAGCGTTGTATATAATGTTGTTGGTGAAGAGATGTATAAATAGTTTGCTGGTATCTATAAAATATTGCTATGGTGATACTAGCGCTCCCGCCAAAGTTTTATAGTAGGAGAATATAGTGCAGGTCAGATAAGAAAAAGGTGTTACGTTATGGTAGAATTTCAGGTAGTTATTTCGGACCCTAAAGATGGAAGATCGTTTCAAAGAAATGTAGAAGGCCACCATGCCAACTCCCTCGTCGGAAAGAAATTGGGGGATGAAGTAGATGGTATATTCGTTTCATTACCAGGATATAAGTTGAAGATCACTGGGGGCAGCGATATCGACGGCTTCCCGATGAAAAGAACGATACCCGGTACTGGAAGGAAGAAACTGTTAGGCAAAGGAGAGGTCGGTTTCAAAAATCTAGAAAACGGTGTGAAGAGAAAGAAGACTGTCAGGGGCAATACGGTATCTCCTGATATCAACCAGATCAATGTAAAAGTGATAGAACACGGACCGAAAAAAATACAGGATATAATCGCTGAAGAAGAAGGAGATAGCGAATGAAAGTTCCAGAACAACCTGAAGTTAATATAGGCATGGTGGGTCACGTAGACCACGGTAAGACCACTTTGACCAAGGCTTTGAGCGGCGAATGGACAGACAGACACTCGGAGGAAACGAAGAGAGGTATCAGTATCAGATTAGGTTACGCAGACATAGCCATATACAGATGCCCAGAGTGTGAAGGAAGCGTATCTTACAATACGGAACCTGTCTGTTTGGAATGCGGTGGAGAAGCCGAATTCCTGAGAGCAGTTTCATTCGTGGATTCACCTGGTCACGAAACACTGATGGCAACTATGCTTTCTGGTGCTTCGATGATGGATGGGGCCGTTCTGGTGATAGCTGCTAACGAACCGTGCCCACAACCTCAGACACAGGAACATCTCATGGGCCTTGACATATCCGGAGTAGAGAACGTTATCATCGTACAGAACAAAGTCGATCTGGTCACATCTGAACAAGCCAAGAAAAATTTCGACCAGATAAAAGAGTTCACAAAGGGAACCACCGCTGAAGATGCTCCGATCATACCTGTTTCAGCACACCACGATGTTAATATCGATATATTGATAGAGGCCATAGAAGAATACATACCGACACCTGATAGAAACTACGATGACCGTCCTTTGATGTACATCGCAAGGTCATTCGATATCAATCAACCTGGTACCAATGTTTCGAATCTGAACGGAGGGGTAGTAGGCGGCTCTTTAGCTAAGGGGACCTTATCCGTCGGAGATAAAATCGAGATAAGACCTGGAACTAAAGAAGAGATCGAGGGCGAAACTAAGTGGAAGGATATCATCACTGATATTGAATCATTGACATCCGGTAATCACGATCTAGAAGAGGTCAGACCCGGTGGTTTGATAGGCGTTGGAACGAATCTAGATCCAAGCATGACCAAGTCAGATTCACTCGTAGGTCACGTGTTGGGTTATCCCGACGAACTCCCCGAGATCAAAGAACAGTTCTTGATGGATGTACACCTGTTGAAAAGTGTAGTTGGTATGGAGAAAGATGTTGAAGTTGAGGAGATCAAAACTAGAGAACCTCTCATGTTGACAGTCGGAACTGCTACCACCGTAGGCGTTGTCTCATCTGCTAGAGGTGGAGAGTCCATGGTTACACTCAAGCGAGCAGTTTGTGCAGAACCCGGTCAGCGTATCGCCATCAGCAGAAGGATCAAAGGTAAGTGGCATCTTATCGGATACGGCGAGATAAAAGAATAGACCTAGAAAACTCTTAATTTTTTATTTCTAGTTTCATTTACTTTTTAATTTTCAAATTGGAAATAGAGCTACGTTTCGATAGTGTATCCTCTATTCTGAAAAAAATGAAGAGTAAAGTGAGCAACTGACAGCGGGCCAAGGGCCGTGCTGGCCTTCAAACAGTTAGGCTTACCTTTCTCCCCGTAGGGAGCTAGGCTCCTAACCTAAGCCATCGGTCCAGGGGTCCGCAAAGGGACCTAAGCTTCCCGGGGGCTCGCGCACCCCAGTACCACAGAGAACGTGGGTGGACTTAACTTCTGGGTTCGGGATGGGACCAGGTGTAACCCCACCGCTATGGCCGTCAAGTTGCTCAATTAAATCTTAACAACAGGATGTCATATTTATATGTTTTCAACAAGTTGAGGTAAATACCCGCCAATAGTATATCAAATACAATTTTTAAGCAATATATTTATCTATCATGACTGTAGATTAAGTACAAAGGAAAATTACCTATAAAGAAGTGATAGAATTTGAACTGGTATTCCGATATATTCCTGTGGATTGGATTGCCCCTTCTGCTTTTTGGATATATGATTAGATTCAAGAAACATCATCTTAGAGTCCTAGGGTACGGTCTACTAGGTGTATTTTGGTTCTTACAGGCTCCTTATTTCATATCTATATCCGATCATGTAAACGCTGCATTTACTATGCTCGGGCTTCCTCTCTTTCTCTATTTCGCATACAATGAATATCTATCTTACAGATGGAGTGAGGACCCAGAAGTCATGAGATTTCTGGCCAGCAGTATTTCTGTCTCGATGTTGATCTATTTTGGGGTACAGAGAGTACCGATAATAGCTGGCAGTTTGATCAAATTGGTGGCCGGACAAACGACTTGGTTATCCAACATGATAGGGTATGATTTTACATTGGGATCGATACATTTCGTGGGAAATCCGCCCTTTTATAGAGTCAATAACGACAACTTGTTCGTTCCTATACATGGTTCCGGCATCAATATTATTCTCGCATGTACTGCTCTTCAGACCCTCGTTCCCGCCGCTGCACTGATATATTTCACGAACGCTGACAAGATCAAAAAGATAAAGAGCCTCTCTATAGTCCTTCCCACGATATATGTTGGCAATATTATCCGGAACGTTCTTGTTATATATCTAACAAAAGAAGGGATAACGTCATTCGACATGGCTCATAACCAGATAGCAAAAGCCGGCTCTATAATACTGCTGATGATACTGCTGATAGCTGTCTTCGAGATTATGCCTAAATTCCACGAAAACATAATGTCGGTGATATCTCTACCTAAAAGAGAACCTATCCGCCAGAAACAACAGAGATGATCTTCAAAGCTTTGTATTTAGATGCTTTTTCATCAGAAGGTATCGGAACATCATCGTTCAAAACTATAACTGATTCCTGATGGTAACCGAGTTTGTTTATCAAGTCTTCAACTCTCGTATCCTGATCGACCTCTATATCTCCTTCACCTTCAACGTTCACGAACATCATAAATCAAAAAAATACGTTGTATATAAATCCAATCTATCACCTAGAATCAAGATTGGGAAAGAGTGAAATAAATTAAATCCGATCTCATTTAAGATGAAAGTCCTCTATTACAATCAAAAGGAAAGCGAAGATGTGGATAACTTACGCCAATTAACTGATGAAGAGATCACGATCACGGTCATACCCCCTGAAGAAAAGGAAAAAGCTATCGGAAGAGCGGAAGAATTCGATGCCGTTATAGGGGCAAGGATACCGAGAGAATTTTTGGAGAGGGCGAAGGATCTCGAGTTTTTCATCATCCCCTTCGCCGGGATACCTGTACAAGATAAAGAAAATCTTCCTGATTTCCAGGACCTCAAAGTGATCAACTCTCATTTCAATAAAAAGTACGTGTCCGAGCTGGCATGGGCTCTTCTTCTCTCATCCGCTAAAAAGTTGTGTCCCATACACAATAAGATGAAAAAGGGTGATTGGACTCCTAGGTACGAACACCAGTGGGGATTGAGTTTAGAGGGAAAGGAACTATTGATATTGGGCTATGGAGAGATAGGCAGGAAAGTGGCAAAGGTCGGTAAAGCCTTTGATATGAAGGTGTATGCTGTAAAGAAGACACCTAGTGAAGAAGATACAATCGATTTTATCGGAACTAACAGCGATCTTCCCGAGCTATTACCTAAGGCAGATTTTATCATGGTTACACTTCCTCTTACCGAAGAGACTAGGGGTTATCTCGGTGGAGATGAATTCGATATGATGAAAGATGGCGTTCATATTGTCAATGTCGGGAGGGGGCCTGTCATCGACGAAGAAGCTTTTTACGAAGCGTTAAAATCGGGAAAAGTTGCAGGAGCCGGTATCGACACATGGTGGATATATCCGCCCGATGAAGAGTCGAGATCGAATACCATGCCTTCTAACTATCCAATCCACGAATTCGATAACGTTGTTTTCAGCCCTCACAGAGGTAGTCATGTTAAAGATAGAGAAGAGAAAAGGATGAAAGACCTCGCCGAGATTCTGAACTCTCTAAACAAGGGTGAAATAATCAATCTAGTAGACGTCGAAGAGGGTTACTGATCTACATGGATCCTTGGATTTGTCTTCATACATAGTGTATGTAATGTGGGATTGTGTCTATGAAGGGCATAGTTTTAATTATTTTAAAACTTTGTATCACCAACCTACTTAATAAATGAAAAATAAGAAAGCCATCGGAGGGATTTGAACCCCCGACCTGCTGGTTACAAGCCGGCCGCTCTGCCGATCTAAGCTACGATGGCATTTTGTTTCACAAAATCCCATCTACTCACCAAAAACCTCGTTTTTGGTTCGTACGATGGCAAATGCTTCGCATTTCACTTCAATACAAATTTGCTCTATACGAAGGTTATCCATATCATTATCAAATTACGGATAGCAGTGAGTGGATACAATCATATAAAATAAATGTTCCGATTGAAAGTAAGAAAGAAAAAGGGTTTAGTGGGTTTCTTCGAGTTCTTCTAATTCGTGTTCGTGCAGTCCAAGATGGTCGGACTCTATCTCAACAAGAGCTTCGAAGAATTCCTTTACCCTAGGTTCTTCAGCTTCTTCCGCGAACTGTCTGTAATGTTTGATGGCTCTGTCTTCTCTTTTATATGCATCTTCTATATTATCCGGTAGATGGTGAGCGCAGTCCTTGGAATTCTTGTTTATATCCGACTCTTCAACATCTAAAAACATGCAGATCGCTTCAGCGTGTTCGGCTTCTACCTTTGCCAATCGTTTGAACATGCCTTCCATCTTAGGATTGTCGGTTAGGTTGTAAGCGCAGTAGTAGAAGGTCGCATTATCGACTTCCAATTCAAGTGCTTTCTCAAAATTTTTCTTTGAAGTCTCGGTAAGATCAACTTCTGGATATTCATACTCCTCTCCCGGTTTTAGGAATTTCTTGTCCGCGCCACAAAATGGGCAGTCGGTGGGAGCCTCCTCGCCTAGATACGTTTCACCGCAAATCCAACATCTGAATACTTTTAACATTCTTTACACCGGTTCGATGTAGTAATCGGACATATATGAATTTGTTCCCGTTGATATAAGGTGCTCTAGAGGGCACATAATAAATATTAAGTATTACTGATGTATTCCATAACAGGTTATATCACTCCTAATACTTGCAAAAAGGAGATTAATCGAAAGTCTTATATATACATACATCTATTACATTGTGTCCTACGACCTGCCTAATACCGTGTGCCTTTAGGTATTACGTGTATGACAAAGGCGGGCTGGGTGTGTGATAAGCATGGAAAAGAAGATCTCACTTCGGATATCTGACGAAGACCTGGAAATCATCGACTCATTTATCAGTCGAAAAGATTTCAGCAACAGGTCAGCCTTCTTGAGGGAGGCGGCTTTGGATTATATCCACAGACAGAGTATCCGAAGAAAGCAAAGGGAAATCCCTACTAGTATATCCCTACCAAAAAACATCAAGAACAACATCCATTACCTTATCTCGGTCGGGCACTACGACAACTGGGACCACGCAATAAGGGACCTTGTCAAAAAAGGTATCTTGAGCGAGGATCTCGCAAAGATCAAAAAACAATATGACATTATAGGTGGCATCAGCAACAGGATAGAGAGTATCCTGGAAGTTGAGAAACAGAAAGAGCAGGAATACATGAAAAAATAGTTGCCCACCAGTAAGAGCAAGGACATGGGCTTTATGCCCACAAAAGCAAATAATAGAGGAATACCCAATGAAAGAAAACAACCCCGATTCCCCCGAAAACCTCAGCATGGAAGGAGTAGTCCAGGATATTATGGATACTTTGCTTTATCAAAGGGAAGTATTCGTTATCGGCGTTGGTGGATGTGGATGCAATACTGTAGAGTATATCAGTGACATGAACATGGAGAACGTGAAAACTATCGGTATAAACACCGATAAAAGGGTCCTCGAAGGTCTTAACGTAGATCGCCAGATGCTCATCGGTAAAGAATTGACCGATGGAAACGGTGCAAGCGGTGATCCGAGCGTAGGCAAGAGGGCTGCAGAACACAACGAAGAACAGATACTGAGTACTTTGAATGGAGCAGATTTTGTAGTTTTAGTAACAGGTATGGGCGGAGGCACTGGAACAGGTGCTTCAAAAGTGATAGCCGATCTTGCCAGAAGGAACGGCAAATTGGTAGTCACTTTCGCTGTGATGCCGTTCTCGGTAGAGAAACAAAGGTATCAGCTTGCCCAGAACCATATAGGAGAACTATCAAAATTGAGCAACGCGACGACCATATTCGAAAACGACAGGGCTCTTGAACTCGGTAAGAACAAAACTCCAGGAGAAGCTTTCCAAGTGGCCGATAGGATGCTCCACCAATTGGTCCAGAGGCTTCAGATGGACTACGTTACCGAGTTCTTCCACGAGGTTGGTATAGAGGATATAGGATTTCTTGAAAACCTTTCCGTTGATGAAGACGAACTAAGGGAGGAACCTGTGGAGGCTGAACAGAAAGTCGAAGAACCACCGGTTCTCGAGGCTTTGAGAGTTGTCGAAGGAGGTCAAACAGACCTCGAAGACTTCAACCAAAACTTAGAACCCTTCCCAGATTACCATAGTTGTTAACTGGGAGGGTTTTTCCTCCTCTTTATTTTTATCCACTTTTCCTAAAATTCTTTATAGAACAGGTGTATGATTTTATCATGGACCCAGTCACCCACGCTGTGATCCCGGCATTGATATTACTTGCACTTAATACGAACTCAAAGAAGGTTTTTTCACTTATCCCCTTAGCTATATTTCCAGATCTAGATTCACTCTTCGGACTATGGGCTCACAGGGTCGTATTCCATAACTTCCTGTTCGTTCTTTTGATACCACTGGCTGTTTTTCTTTACTTTAGAAAATACTATCCAGAGAAATTAGAGTTTATCTATATCGGTTGGTTCTTCCTGGTCAGCCACTTGATATTAGATCTGCAGGGAGGATTCTCGTTCTTTTGGCCGATATCTAGGAAGGCACCCTATATATCCCCGGAGTTATCGATCGATATGACCGGTAGTTTTCCCAGATTCATCTTTGATTTGGATTACGGTCTGGCTTCCAGTTCACCCGAGTTCACAGGTGGAAGTTTGATAGCCACGAGTAGTTTTTTGATCCTCTTCTTGATCATCCTCTCTGCGGTTATCAATAGGGTGCAGGTTATCTCGTTCATCGAAGATTTTATCGATTTTCTACTTGAGAAGCTGTACGGGTTTTTCGAGTAATCTCTACCTCTTCCGGGTCGCCTTTCCAATCTTCGGAAACGTGGTCAACTTCGACGATAGTCTTAATCCCGCCCCGTATGTTCCAATCTCCTTGTATGCGCATGTACCGGGGTTTGAGCACCTTTACGAGGTCTTCTAAGAACTTGTTAGTTGCTGCTTCGTGGAATATCTCTTCGTTCCGGAATCCCACGATATAGTACTTTAGAGATTTTAATTCGATCAGTTGGTCTCCAGGGATGTATGTGATAGTTATAGTTGCAAAATCGGGCTGATCCCTCTTTCCTGGACAGAGGCACGTGAACTCAGGGCAGGTTATCTGCACCTTGTATTCTTTATCAGGATATGAATTGGGGATTGTTTCGAGTATATTTGATTCCATAGTATCATTCTCTTGTATTATATATGAAGGGAGATTAGAGGATGTTAAAATAAATTACCGTGTTTTATTAACCAGAAATCCCTATAAAATTTAAATAGTTAGTGAATCATAGGCGGGTTCCCCAGGACATATCATGAAAACAGCTATTATCGCACTTGGAGGTAATTCACTTCTTCGCCCGGAAGACGAAGGTACCGCTGAAGAACAGATAGACCGCATGAAAGAAACCTGTAATATATTGGCGGATATGATCGATCACGGCTACGATCTGGTTTTCACACACGGCAACGGTCCACAGGTCGGAAATATACTGATACAGAACGAGTTAGCTTCGGAGACCGTTCCAGCAATGCCTTTAGATATCTGCGGCGCCGAGTCTCAAGGACAGATAGGTTATATCTTCCAGCAGACACTCAAGAATTCACTAGAAGAACATGGTATCCACCGTAACATAGCCAGTGTTATAACACAGGTTATCGTTGATAAAGACGATCCGGCTTTCGAAGATCCAACCAAATTCGTTGGACCCTATTACGAAAAAGAGAAAGCTGAACAGATGGAAGAAAAGCGTGGGTGGAAGATGAAAAAAACCTCCGACGATAAATACAGAAGAGTTGTTCCTTCACCGATCCCAAAGAGGATCGTCGAGGCAGAGGTCATACAAGATCTAGTATTCAGTGGAGAGCAGGGTTTCATAATCATCGCAGCGGGAGGCGGTGGTGTTCCGGTCATAGAAGAAGACGGTATGATAGAAGGAGTCGAAGGGGTCATAGATAAGGATCTCGCCAGTTCTGTTCTAGCCTCTGATATAGATGAAACATTCTTTATCATGTTGACCAGAGTTCACAAAGTTTATCTCAACTTCGGGGAAAAGGATGAGGAAGCACTCGATAAGATAACTATGGAGGAAGCTGAACAGTATCTCGAAGAAGGGCATTTCCCTCCGGGTAGCATGGGTCCGAAAATAAAGGCTTCTATACACTTTTTAAAACAAGGTGGGAAGAAGGTTCTGATCACTTCACCAGAAAAACTGCAGGAAGCGTTGAAAGGTGAGGAAGGAACTTACATCGTAAGAGAGTGAATAGAAAGGTGATATCATGAAAGGTGCAGGAAGGGTAGAAGGTCTTACTGAATCCGTTATAAGAGAGATGACTAGGAAGGCGAAGAGATACGATGCCATAAATCTCTCTCAAGGTTATCCCGATTATCCCACTGATGATACCGTTTTGAAGGCCGCTAAAGATGCCATAGATAGTGGCTTTAACCAATATTCCATAACATGGGGTCTTGAAGAACTAAGGAAGAAAGTCGCTGAGAAGTTATCCGAATTCAATAATATCGATTACGACCCTGAGATGGAGGTCACTATAACATGCGGGGCCAGCGAGTCCATCATGTCTTCTATGCTCGGTTTGGTGGATCCTGGTGACAAAGTTCTGATATTCCAGCCATTCTATGAAAACTATGTACCGGCTGTTTCAATGGCATCTGGTCGACCTATCTTTACAACTATCGATAATGACCATTCAATAGATAGGGAAGATATCAAAGAGAAAGTCAGTGAAGATACGAAAGCGATCATACTGAACACACCTCACAACCCCACTGGAAAGATATTCGACATGGAAGAGATGCGTTTTTTGAGAGATATCTGTATCGATAATGACGTATTGGTCTTTACAGATGAGATGTACGAAAGGATCATCTTCGAGGGAGAACACATCTCCATGGCTTCCCTTGACGATATGTGGGAGAGAACTGTTACGATAGGTGGCTTTTCAAAGGTGTATTCAATGACAGGTTGGAGGGTAGGATATTCCGCCGCACCTGAAGGGTTGATGAAGCCTATCAGGAAAGCTCATGATTATACCACTGTATGTTCTCCTACACCGTTCCAAAAAGCAGGTGTTACGGCACTTGATCTACCTGAAGATTATTACGAAAATATGTTAGAGTATTACAAGAAGGCCATGGATTTCACTTACGAAAAACTAAAAGGATCTAGATTAGAACCGTATCTGCCAAATGGAGCTTACTATATGATGGCGGGTATAGATGACTACGATATGGAGGATAAGGAATTCGCTGATCATCTTGTAAAGGAAAAGGGGGTAGCCGTGGTACCTGGAACCAGCTTCTATAACGATGGTGGTGAAGAATTGGTCAGGTTCTGTTTCTCCCAAGATATATCTGATCTAGAAGAGGCGATGAAACGGTTGTTGGAGTGAACTGAGTTAATCTTATTCTTTGGAGAATTTTTTTGCCCACTGTTTTGGCCACTGTAATTCATCTCTCATCGAGATGTGCTGGTCTATGTATCCTATCCCTTCAACTATATCGCCCCATCCTGATTTCGTCTGCTGATTCATACTGTATCTAAGGATCCCTTCGTGGTGATATGCTCTCGTTCGATGTATTTTATCGAAATCGCTATCATTCGTCAAAAGGACCCTTCTCTCCTGAGAGCAGGCTCTTAAAAGTTCGATATCGGGAGTTCCCTCACCACAGATATTTTTAGAGAATTCTACATTATGGCTTTCTGCTTCTAATCTATATTTTACATGTTTTGGAACATTCTCGTCGAGGCATATCCTCATCCAAGCATCTCCTGTAATCTCTGTTCAGCGATCTTCTGTGAGACTTTTTCAGCCATCTCCTGTTCTTCTTTCAGTTTTTGGATCTCTTCCTCGTTGTTCTCTATGTAATCAACGACCGCTTTCAGACCTTCTTCTTCAACGTCATAATTCTCCGATATCTCCGAGACGCTCATACCCTCTTCAAAATACCACACGTGTACGCTCAATATCCCTACTCTTGTGTTCTTGATCCTTGGCTGACCGCCTAATGTGTCTCTCGTTGATACTATCCACCCCGTTTCATCGATCACGCCCTCAGCCTGTTTTACGGCGTTCTCTACCGCTTCTCCGAAGGTTGAAATGTTGTGCTCTTTCATGTAATGTTTTATCAGATCGTGGGTCTCTTTATCGACCTTTATCGTCTTAGTCATACACCTACGTATACTTGGTATAAACACTTATACTTTGGGGTTAATTAGTAAATAGGAGTGAATATTCTAGTCCCCGTCACTCTCATTCTTGATAACACTACCAGTGGTCCTGAACTCTCCACCCCAGTAGAAGATCAGATCGTTCCTAAGATATTCTTCCCACCTCTTTCCGTGCCTGACCTCACCTAAGAACCAGTCGTGGTCTCCGACCTCTATCTTGTCCATGACCGTGCATTCGATTATCAGAGGGCACTCTTTTACGCCGGGTGTCGCGATGGTTTTAGAGTTCTCTTTGGTGAGATCGTATTCTTCGAACTTGTCGATATCTCTACCGGATTTACTTCCGCATCCCTTCATCTCCTGGAACATATCTTTGGTCGGGACGTTCACAGTGAATTCCGGGTGCTCTTCCAGCAATTTGTGGGAATGTCTTTTCGGAGATATCCCTATACCGATGACCGGCGGGTCGATGGAGAAAACATGGATCATGGCGGCTGTTATCAAGTTCGATTCTTTGCCCTTTCCGGTACCCACGAGAACTGTGGGGAAGTGCGGTAGGAATTTTATCGCTATATCTGGAGACAGGTCACTTTTCATGGATATCGATTGTTAAGGGCACTAAATAAGTTTTCGAATCTATAACTAACGACCTTAAAAGACTTATATACCGAGTTGACTTTCATCTCACGATGATCGAAAGACCGAGGGGAACTAGAGACCTGGGACCCGACGAGATGGAGATAAGGAACAACGTAGAAGAAGCCATGAGAAAAGTCTGCGAGAGCTTCGGTTACAGCGAAGTGCTCACTCCAACTTTCGAGCATACCAAACTGTTCATGGAGAAGTCCGGTCCATCTATCGTGGAAGAGATCTACGCCTTCGAAGATAAAGGTGGAAGGGAGATAGCATTGAGGCCGGAATTCACCGCACCAGTGATGAGGATGTACGCAGACAGCATGAGAGAATATCCCAAACCACTGAAACTGTTCTACTTCGGTCCGACTTTCAGGTACGAAAGACCGCAGAGTGGGAGGTACAGGGAATTCTGGCAGTTCGGTACGGAGCTCATCGGTCCTGACACTCCCAGAGCCGATGCGGAGAATATAGCTCTAGCATGCAGGTGTGTAGAACAAGCAGGTCTCGAGAACTACACACTTAAGATCTCCAACCTCAATATCTTGAGCACTCTTTTGGAAGAAAGAGGGATCTCAGAAGATGAGTTGGGCGATATATTCCACCTGATAGATAAGGAAGAATTCGATGATCTGAAAGAGAAATACGGTGAATTGGATGATATCGAAACCTTATTTGATTCTCCATTGGACGAGTTAAAAGGGAAGATGGATGACAAGAATCCAGTCGAATATCTTCAGGATGTATTGAAAGCTCTGGAATACTACGGTCTTACCGAAGAAGATTACGAGATCGATCTGAAAACAGTCAGAGGTCTAGATTATTACAAGGGCGTCGTTTTCGAGTTGGACGCAGAGAACCTTGGGGCGGAGAAACAGATCTGCGGAGGTGGAGATTATTCGCTGGGAGACATATTCAGTATCGATATTTCATCGAAAGGGTTCGCTATAGGTTTCGACAGGACGATATTAGCTATAGAGAACGAGGGAAATCTTCCAAAGAAGCAGAGGAATAAATGCTATATCGTTCCCATCGGAGAGGAGAGCATCGAGTACTGTTACGAGATACTAGACATGTTGAGAAAGAACAACATCGTCACGGATATCGACCTGATGGACAGGAACGTAGGTAAAGCACTTTCTTACGCCGATAAGAACGGATTCACACACTCATTATTGATAGGTGGTAATGAAGTGGAAGATAGAACCGTTACCATCAAGAACATGAAGTCTGGCGAACAGAAGACGACACCAAAAGATGATGCCGTAAAAGAGGTAAGATAAATTGACCCATATCTCAAAAAAATTCAAAAAGATAACCGATCCAAATAAAGAGATAGTAGTGATGTTGATTTTGGTCTCCTTCTACACGATCAGTCTTTTCATAGCCCCCCTGACTTTAGAACCTGGAACAGTTGAGGGGCTCGATGGAAATGCAAACATGGTGGATTACAATGAAAAATGGAGCGAGATGAACCCATATCACCGTGCCATATACCTGTTCAGCGATTTTAACTGTCATCAGAAACATTACCGATCTTATTCTATAAACGATAATCAGATACCCGTATGTGCCCGGGATGTCGGGATATTCGTAGGGATGTCTTTAGGATTTCTTTTGATGGCTTTCGTAGAAAGGAAAAACGGTTTCAAAGAAGTGCTGTTATTTTTCATACCGAATATAGATAAGATCTCAGACTTCAAAAGAACAATATTACTGGTCTTCTTCGGTATAATCTTCGTTATCCCTATGGCACTTGACGGAGGTATACAGTTGGTGACATCTTACGAAAGTACCAATTTGATTAGAGTTATCACGGGACTTCTCTTCGGGTTCGGTTTCTCTGCATTTATCTCGTCAATATTCATCTCATCCTTCGCTAGTTTACCCGATGATCTGTACGAGCCATAACAAAACTTATATATGGTTTCGATAACTGCTTTTGAAAAGAGGATTTAAGATGACACACTGGCAGGGAAAATCCAAACGGAAGATAACAGGCGGAAGAAGAAGGTACTCACGTAAAAAGAGAAAATTCGAGATCAGCCCAGATGTGGTTCCTCCGGTTATCTCAGATGAAAAACGGAAGGCCCTAAGAGTATTGGGCGGAAACCGAAAGATCAGAGTCGCCGGTACTAGATTCGCTAATGTTTCTGATAAAGAAGGCAATGTTGAAAAAGTTGAGATGGATACAGTGATAGAAAATCCAGCGAATCCTAACTACGTTCAGAGGAATATTCTCACAAAAGGTGCTATAATAGAAACTGAGAAGGGAAAAGCTAGGATCACCTCAAGACCAGGACAAGACGGTGTAGTCAACGCTGTTTTGATAGAGGAATAGGATGGCAATAAGAGAGAGAAAGACATGGGTTATATATCCTGAATATTTTGATTCAAACCTCTCTCGTGATCAAGGAAGAAGAGTACCTAAGAAGATATCGGTCAGTTCACCGTCTGTCGATGAGATAGCTGGTGTTTTAGATTCTTTCAATATACCTAACAGGAAAGAAAAAGACAGCCCACACCCAGGTCACTGGACTGAAGATCGTGGACGGATCATCATTTCAAAACAAAAAGCACCTAAACAGAAATTTTTGAAAGGTTTGGGGAAGAAAATTAAAGAAAAAAGAAGCAGTTAGATTTTTAAATTATTTTCAAGGTGTCTCCCTTTTCACCCTTAGATACGATGGTTTTTCACTTTCCATTTTATCTCTACCGAATATGAATTCCTTTCTAACGCTGTGGGCTAACCTGACGAACCTACTGATCTCATACCAACTCGTTCTAAAATCATGTTCTATCGGATGTATCAAACACTCAGCATGATGCTGTTCAGGATTCTTCTTGTAGGCTCTAAAAGCGGTCCCATATTTGAAACCCGTTTTAGGTATCAAACCATTATCTCTAAGGTCTTCGTATATGTTCTCCCTCAATTCAAAATCTCTCTGAACTTTTTTACCGTGCTCCCTGAATTCATCAGCATCCAATTCATCAACGGTCTGACCGTCGTAGACTCTCAGATCACCCCTGCTTAAAAGGTATAAAGTTTCGACTAGTGATAACTGTATTACATTACCCCTCTCTTTTCCGTAAAAACCTTCATCTCTCAGTGCTTTACCCGACTCATCTACAAAACACTTGTTTTTCGTTAGTGTAGCATCGTAGTTTCCATCGATTTTTTTATTAGATCCTTTTAAGTCAATCGTCGATATATTGTAATACGTCACGTCCCCTTCTTCGTCGAGTAAGCCGAACAACAGAATTTTCTTCAGATCTGAGACCCTGCTGCATATATTTAC
>CAZFVW010000014.1:0-17202 GCA_964522285.1 uncultured Thermoplasmata archaeon
TGAAGAGCACCCGTTCTACAAACTGTAAACTCAGAGCCATCCTCTATTGATACTGGTGATCTTACTCTGTCCTCTCTTTCATCCTCTCTTCGTAGTCTTTGTCAGAGTCAATCTTGATCCCTTCACCCTCTTCTGCGATTTTCTTCAATTTTTCTACGATACTACCTTTTTCATTCTCCTTCTCTTTCATATCTATCAAATAACAATACATTCATTTATAATATAATTCGGCGAAGTTAAACAGAAAACAACCTCCGTTACCCTTTTAAATTCATACTTCTTATCTCATGCGATGGATTTGGAAAGACCCCTGTTGACGACCGTGGTGGGCAGCTATCCGTCGAAGCCCTCGAAAAGAGAGCTGGCTAGCTCCTACTTCACTCGTGAAGATCCATACAAGGAAAGCATCGTTAAAGCCGTTGATAGCCAAGTAGATGCTGGGATAGAAATAATCTCGGACGGGCAGACACGGAACGGGATGATAGAACTCTTCACGCAGGATCTCAGGGGATTCCGTATCAAAGAGAGATTTGAGATCATCGGAGAGATAAGTTTCAAAGGACCGATCACCGTCGAGGATCAGCGTTCCGTGAGAGATATGTTGCCAGATAACACCATGCTCAAAGGCATCATCACCGGGCCCTGGACACTCGTGAAGAGCTGTGAGAACAAGTACTATGACAGCGAAGAAGAAGCAGCTTGGGATACAGCTGAGGCCCTGAAAAAAGAAGCTCAGGCACTGGCAGAGGTATGCGATATCATACAACTGGACGAACCGCTCTTCTCGGTTGACTATCCAGAGCAGGCGAAGGAACTGGTCGAGACCGTTCTTGATATCGATAAACCAACAGCACTCCACGCCTGCGGTGACGTCAGCAGCATCGCTGAAGAACTCGTCGAGTTCGATATCGACATCTTGGACCACGAGTTCGCCGAGAACCCGGGATTGTACGACGTTTACTCGGAACTGGATTTCAACCATCGATTAGCTGTTGGGGTGGTCACCACTAAAACGCCGGTGGAAGATGTCGATACGATAAAGAAGCGTATAGAGAAGGCTGTTGACATCTTCGGGACCAAAACGATGATCGACCCGGATTGTGGACTCAGGAATCTGCCGGAAAAAGCAGCCTTCGAAAAACTGAAGAACATGGTAAAAGCAAGGGACGTGGTTTTGAATGAAAGAAGTTGATAAGATCGAAGCAACTGAAGAAAAAAAGATGGAGTTCGACAAGAGCGGTTTCTTCACCATAATGGTCAAGGACGAGATAATCGTTGAGCACTACAAGAACGTCCAGAAGGAAGGCAACTTGGAAGTCGAGACCGGTAATATAGATGCTGTGGTCACCGGAACGAGCGCCAAAGCCATCTGCGATACCCTAGTCAGGGAGGATCTTGTCTCGAGATTGGACCACGCTGCTTACCTCGGTAGAGAACTCCAGAAAGCCGAGATCGCTCTAAAAGAGGGGTTAGAGTACGAGCAGTGTGAAGAGCTAGACATGTAGACTAATACCGAGAAAACAATTTATAAAAGGTTTTCATGTTAACCATGCGGTGTCGGTTAATTGAAGTTCATAGTTAAAGAAAAACCATGGGATATTGCAGTAGTCTCTGTATTCACAGCCCTCCTTTTAGCTGCCATATTCCTGATACCCGATTCACTAGTAAGGACCGTGCTCGGTCTACCTTTCCTATTGTTCTTCCCCGGCTACGTTCTCATCTCATTTCTCTTCCCAGAAGAAGAGCCGCTGGACAAGATAGAACGTATCGCGCTTTCCTTCGGGCTCAGCATCGCGATCACACCACTCATAGGGCTGCTCCTTAACTATATCTGGGAGATCAGTTTGAATCCCATACTTTATTCACTCTCACTTTTCATATTCACGTTCTCGTTCCTAGCTTACCTCAGACGTAACAGCATCCCCGTAGAAGAACGGTTCCAGATATACATAAAAGTGGAAAAGCCGGATTGGGAGTCCTACGACATGATCGACAAGGCACTGGTCATAGCCACCGTCGGTCTGCTGATAGCTTCGGGAGCCCTGGCCACCCATATCATAACCACCCCGAGAACGGGAGAGCGGTTCACAGAATTCTATATATTAGGGCCGGAAGGAAAAGCCGACGACTACCAAACGGATCTGGTTGTTAACGAAACCGGTCACGTTATCGTAGGTGCGGTCAACAGGGAACACAAGACCATCAACTACACCCTGGTGGTAGGATTGGGACATTCTTACCAAAACATGAGTTACTCTGGAGATGTCGAGGATGGATACATCAATTTCACCGACAATAACACTTACCGATCCACGACTTTCGAGTTATCCCACGGACAAAAGTGGGAAGACCACTTCAACTATTCGGTCTCAAGTGCAGGAGACTACAAACTCATGTTCATGCTTCTGAGAGACGACGAGGTCTACCGGGAATTGCACCTCTGGATCACGATCAGGGAGGAGTGATATGTCAGAGATGGAGCTCTCCAATCGTGGGAAGATATTGATATTAGTACCCGTCTACCTCATAGCCATTAGTTTCCTTTTCCAGGAGCCGTTCGTTGTTCTGATCGGTGTGAGCATACTTTCTTCTTTCATCTATTCCAGATTCTATCTAAAAAAATACTATCCGACGGTGGATCTAGATAACAGTGTTCCGGGCGGGATAAAGAACGTCGACAAGAGCTTCACTGTCGAACAGGAAATTAGCTGCGACAGCATGCTGAGAGGTAAGATCAGACCTGATCTCGGTGAAGCTTTCGAAGTTGAATACGAGGATAAAGGAGAACTGGTGATCGATAACAAGATCAACCTCAAGCTCAAAGTAACACCAAAACGAAGAGGATATCTCAAATTGGGCGGAGCGGAAGTGACACTATACGACCCAATGAAATTCTTCAAAAAGAAGAGAACGTTCTCGTCCGACCAGGAAGTCATAATCCAGAGCTCTATAGAGACTATCAGAAGAGCGAGATCTTTCGCGAAGAGGAGTCACGAAGAGGAGCTCATAGAGGATTTCAAACAGTTCACTTCGACGTCCTCAGAGCTGGAGAACATCCGCGAATATCAGCCGGGTGACAAATTAAGAGATATCCACTGGAAATCGCTCTCCAAGTTCCAAAAGCACATGACCAAGGTCTACGAGAGGATGACACAGCTGGACTGCCATATACTCCTGGATAACAGCCCTTCTATGCGCCGGTACGTCCAGAAAGGTGCGAGGAAACAGGAACACTCGATATACGTTGCCTTGGAACTGCTGAAGAAATTCCAACTAGCCGGCCACGATATCGGCCTGACGGCCTTCGACCACAAAAGAGTGCTTCTTCACCATACTCCCGATCACAGGAAAGGGACCTTCAACCGATTGTTCAACGAGATGTCGAGACTTCCAGGACCCATCGGATCCCGCGGGTACGATGTGAGAAGATACGACGTTTCGATATCTAAAGAAGGCTTGAAGAAAGCGGATGAAAGCTTCGCCGAGAAGGTGGGTGTCTTCTTGTCTAGCTCTTCTAAGAGTGATTTGGGTGGGATAATAGATACTGTAAGACGTGTTAGAAAAAGCGCCAACAAGAGTTCGATACTGATACTTTTGACCGACCTAGAGACCAGACCCAATCTGACGATAAAATCGATAGAAAAACTCAGGGCCATGAATCACGAGGTCTGGGTCGTGGTACTGTTCTCGCCGTGGTACGACATGATCGATATCGATGAAGAAAAACTCGAACTCGCATATCAAGACTACGAAAACCTAGAAGATATGCTCCAGAAGATCGAAAGAGCCGGGGCACATGTCTTCGAACTGTTCCCGAAAAAAGAAGGTCTCAAGATACTCAAAGAAAAATGGGGGAAAAGGTGATGGATTCCAGGGAAGTCCGGATCAATTTGATAGCAGGTATCTTCATGGTGGCTCTCCTGTATCACTCGGAGGGGCTGCTTCCTTTTATATTGTTGATACCCCTAGGGTTAACTTCCGTGGGTTATCATTTCGATAAAGGATGGCTCAAGATGATCGGTTTAGCCGCATCAACCATCACGATTGGAGTTTTCATTAAGACCTATTCCATGGGCGATATTTCATCCCTCCTCATCTTTATACCGACTTTGATCGTTCCGTTGAACGTTTATTGGGGTACAGTTCTTTCGCCGAGAACCACTAACGACCTTACTGCTTCATTGATAGCTCTATCTTATCTTGTTCTAGTCCCGATCGTTTTCTTCCTTCTGATCTTTTTATTGAAAATAGACGCTTACATACTGTCAGTAGAAAATCTCGCTCCCCAGGCATTGATATTGAGCGCTATAGCCGCTTTACTTTTCATCCCCTACCACAAATTCAGTGAGATCGAAGATTAATCCTTAGAAAAATTTCCCTTCGGTGCCTCGATTTCTTCTTCCAATATCTGGTTGACTATATCGACCGTCCTGATGTCTTCTAGCTCGGCATCCACGGTCAAGAGCAACCTGTGAGGCAGCACTTTTCGAGATATCTTCTTCACGTCGTCCGGGATCACGTAATCCCTTCCTTCGATGATCGCACTGGCTTTCGCAGCGTAGAGCATGTGTTCACCCGCTCTAGGACTGGCGCCCAATGCTAGATCTTCTAAACTCCTGGTCTTTATCACGATGTTGCGGATATACTTTAATATCTCTTTAGAAACGTGGACATTCTCGTGTATTTTGTAAAGGCCCATGCCGAAATTTTTCCCCAAACTATTGACATCCAAGCCCATCTTTTCTCCATCGTTCTTCATCTCCAGCATGTTCAATTCCTGGTCCGATGGTAGATAGGTCATATCCGATTTTATCATGAACCTATCAAGCTGGGCTTCCGGTAGCGGATAGACACCTTCGGTCTCTATCGGGTTCTTGGTAGCTATGACGAAGAATGGTTCTGGAAGTTCTAGAGTAGTTCCTTCGATGGTCACCTGTCTTTCCTGCATAGATTCTATAAGAGCGGATTGTGTTTTCGGTGGAGCCCTGTTGATCTCGTCTGCCATGAGAACCTGTGCGAAGACCGGGCCCTTCCTCAACTTGAACTCGCTGTTCTTCTGATCGTAATAGTAATGACCGATTATATCCGCGGGCAGCATGTCCTGTGTGAACTGGATACGCTCGTATTCCAGCCCCATGGTCTTGGTGAACGCTTTGATAAGTGTGGTTTTGGCTATACCTGGCACACCTTCTAGAAGAAGATGTCCTCCCGTCAACAGGCATATCAAAAAATCTTCAACCGTGTCCTCGTACCCGACCACGACCTTCTCGACTTCGGATTTTACCGCTTCGAACTTTTTCTGATACTCTTCCAGTTCACTCACTTTTCATCAACTCTCTTTTTCCATCCTATCGTAGATGGTTTTCAATCTGTGCTCATCCCAATCCGGATGATTACTTAATACTTTTTCGACGATATCACCTTCGTCTTCGTCCTTTCTAAACATGTAAAGCAGAAACTTGACACCTGAAAATAAACCCTTCTTCAGAGAAGGGACGAATATCATGGCGGTCACGCCAACCGACAAGATCAAGATCAAGAACGATAATCCTCTAGACGGGTATGTGAAGGAATACACCAGGTCAAATATGATGTTCATGTCCCTGTGGCTTTCGTCAAACACGACATTATCCCTACCCTCCGTGACGAAATCCATCATGTTACCCACGAGTATATCGTTGTCCAGCCTTTCTCTCATGGAATTGATCATGATGCTCGGATCCGAGAGAAGTATCAGCTGCCCGGCACCGTAGTCTTCGATGGTCAACAGAGGGAACTCTTTCTGCACTTCACCCTCATCATGGACCTCGTTCTCGTTGGAATCCATCCATGAAGCTGAGGATGTTTTCATGAGAACTGTTGCGTTCCTTCCTGGAGAGATCCCCGTGGGCTTGTTCGTCAGTACGAAGGATACGTTTTTGGTCATCTGGTGATCGTTTATCTCGTAAGCCACACCGAACTGAGGCTTCTTTTCGAAAGAAAGGTCTAGGATAGGTTTTCCTAGGAATCGTGAGGTCGTGTTGAACTTATTCAACAGTGATCCCCCTGTACCGAAATCATCGGCCAGTAATACCGTTCCTCCTTCCTGCATGAAAGTATGCAGGTGATCAGCATCGGAACCTGAAAATTCTTTATCAGGGCCTAAAAATATGAACGCAGACCTTCTCGGCGGTATATCATATGACGTTATCTCTTTCTGTTCTACATCTATACTCTGTCCGTCGTCTAGTCTCAAGTTCGGTGTGAACGTCCCGGACTCGTAGCTCCTAACAGCCAGGTCGCTGCACCCGTTCCACCCCGGGTTATAAACGCTGAAATCCGCACTAGTTGTCAAAATAGGTGTTGCCATGGACATCAACAGTATGAGCAGCGAAACAGAGATAAGAACGATGTAGAACGATATTTTTTTCAAAAACGGTGTCATATTGCCAGTTCACCCCACAAGTTGTCCATGGCATCGTTGTAGTTCCTGACATCTTTCTCCGCCAACTCTTCACCGGCGAAATACACCTTCTCGAACATATCTGTCACTTTCTGGATATGGATATCTTTCCCCAATCTATCTTTTAGCTCTTGATATATCTCTCGGTGAGTCTTACCTTTGGTGATGTTGATGATGTTCTTGGAGTCGAGTATATCTAAGAAGCTGCTGTAAGACGATGGGATATCCTTCCAATCGGAAGCTGTGGGTGCTTTTCTTTTCTTCTTTCTCAACACGGTAGTTTTTCTCTCGGGAGTGGCTTTTTCGACCGTTCCCTCAGGCCTGTTGGACCTGTACATGTGATAGATCAGGGCCAATATGAGTAATATACCTATCAATAACAAGATCAGATTCTTTCTTAGGATCTCGATGAGGTTCTCCTTTTGTTCGTCCTCGCTGTCATCTTCCCCGCCTATCACTCCGTCACCGCTGAGATCTTTATCCAAAACAAGCTCTAGTTCGCCTAGATCACCGCTGACGATATACTCACCGCCCTCGATATACAAGTAAAGTATTTCAGAGGTGCTGTTCCTGTACTTCTGGGTGCCGTTGTAAACTGTTTGAAGCTCGTGCAATCCATCGGATAGGTCTGATCCATCTATATCTATCTCATAGACACCATCCACACCAGTTTCAACGGAGATATCGTTTCCGCCATCGATGGTAAGCCACACATCTTCACCAACTAAGCCCTCACCGGAAGATGAATTTCGCAAAACGCCGGATAGGGATATATCTTCTGATACATCTGTCCATACGTTTTCATCGTCCACTTGGAGCGTCAAGTTAGTAGATATCGACACCTCGAATTCAACTTCATCGTAGGAGGATGATATGCTTTCGTTACCTGTATAACTGACCCATATCTTACCCCCTCCCCATCGGAAAGAGGAACTATCGTAAACCAGTCGAAAACTCCCGTCCTCCATCGGTGAAATACTTTTGTTACCTGTAGCTCTCAAAACGAAGCTATCCATACTCAGAGGAGAATCATTTGTAAAGTTCCCATGGACCACGATCTCCTCGTCGAAGTAGTAATATTTCTCGATCTCGAGCTCGATATCCGTCGAATACCGATCGGTAACGATGGTCAGATTCGAGCTGTAGTTGCCGTCCTCAGAATCGGAAACGTTTATCGTCACGGGTTGAGAAGAGTTCCAAGGGATCTGGATCGTTTCGTTGTAATAACCGCTTTCATCGGTTTTTCCTTGATAGGTTCCGCCGCCTCCGACCTCTATCACAACAGTAACGTTGGGGAGGAAACTGCCGTTGGATGAGTAATAACCTTCTACGTCCACTTTTTCCCCGGGATGTACAGGGGAGGGAACGTAGATCGTGATATAACCTGAAAGTTCCTCGAAAATCGACAGTAACTCTTCGATCATATCGTGATAGTGTGGGATCAACTGGCTTACCTCGTTCAAGGTATCATCCAGCGGGTTCACATCGAAGTATGTCCTGTTTAGACCGTTCATCCCTTTCTCCAATGCAGGTAACCTCTGCTCCATCCTCCTGAGGTTCCTGCTGGCATCGTTCAAACTCCTCAGACCCGATAGGATATCACCTTTACCTCCTTCATCAACGTATAGGTTGTAATATTCAGCAGTATCAGAAAGGTTCAGTATCAACCCCTGGTGAGCCTTCGTGAAATATGTTAAGTTCGAGGATACGTGATAAAAAGGAAGATAGAGTTCCTCGATATACAGAGAACTGGGTACTTCGTCCGGCATGTCGTTTATGATGCGTTTTGCACTCGCTGTGGCATCTTTAGATCTGTCAGCCGATACGAAAGAATCACGGGCTTCCGTGATGTTGTAGGACTGTTGAACCCGCTCGCCGATATCTTGTGTGTAGTTTACCCGTAAACTAGCGTTCAGTGAATCATGTATCAATTCTTGGGTCCTGTTCAGGGACATCAGTAACGCTCCCAGATCAGTGTCAGCGTCATCGAAATCGTCGTGGCTGTCCTGTGCAGTCGCTGGTACTACACAAAAATTAACCGCGATGATAGCGACCAGTAGTATAGTCGAGCCCCGTTTCCAATTCATTTTCGTATCTATTATTGTGCTTGGATTAAAACTTTTGCGATAGTTTTATTATCCATGTTTTAGTTTATCGGTGAAAGATGAAATTGAGAGATATCGGTAGGCCAGAGATGATTTCGAAATTCATAGGAGGGGTTTTCATAGCCATGGGAATCTACCTTCTTCTATTCACTGGCCACTTCAACGCTTCTATAGGTGCATTTTTCATAGGTATATTCACGATCCTCATATTGAACGAACCCACTGTCGAGAAGGAGATAGCGTTCTCAGAACTCGAGAGCGGCGCCTTATCTTTGGAGAGGATATTCGACGATCTGGATGTTAGAGGGAAAGGTGTCTTCATCCCCCCTCAGGAAGATCTGACAGAGACCAGGGTATTCGTTCCGGCAGGAGACTTCGAAGGGCTTCCCAAGATATATGACGATATGACCATCGTTCCAGGTGGTAAGGGAAAAACGGGTATAGCCATACCACCCCCTGGTTACCCGCTGTTAGAAAGGGCGAAAGAGAGATCGGAGTTCGAAACAGAAGGAAAAAGCATAGAGGAGGCCAGAGAGATGATGGGCATGCTGTCTCAAGGACTCGATCTTGCTAAGTCTTTCAGTTTTAGAAAAGAAGGAGACGTGTACAAGCTCAGGGTCACCATGGGCGATTATGCCGAAGTCTGCCAGAAGATAAAAGATAGTTCAGATGATATATGCACGCGGACAGGATGTCCCATAGGCAGTGCATTCCTATCCGCAGCTGTCGAAGGCATTTCCAAGCCGCTCAGGATAACGGGATTCGAAGAAGAGGGAGCACACAGAAAATTCACCCTGAAGGTGGTGTGATGAACGTCACGAACAAGATCACTATCTCCATGACCGCGTGGGTCTCGATGTGTCTGGTTTTAGTCGGTTCGCAGGAGGTAGAACTTTTCGGTATACTCGTTCTCATCGGTCTCTTGATCAGTAGGGAACTATCAAGTGCTTACACGAAACCCAGTGTGGGAGAAAAACTCGATGTCATGATCTACGTTGGTATAATCTTCTTCATAGTTGTGGTCGCTAGAAGGATCTTATCCATTTTAGGTATCTTTTAAAATATATCGTCAAGGTGAGCTATCAGTTCGTCGTTCATCCATCTGCTACCTATAGATATCCTAACGTGATCGACCAATCTAGGGTCATCGAATATCTTCACTTTTATACCCCTTTCCAATAACTCGTCGTAGAGTTCGACCGCCGGCATCTCAGACGGGGGTCGGCACAGGATGAAATTGGTTTCGGAGGGTAAACAGTTGAATCCCATGGAAGACAGTTCTTCGTATAAACGATCCTTTTCTTCTAACGTTCTTTCCACCGATCTTTCCATGTAGCCACTGTTATCAAGAGCGTGACAAGCAGCGGATAAAGAGAATGAATTCACGTTGTAAGGCATCACCGTATCGCGTAGAGAGAGTGCTTTCTCCGTAGAAGATATCGAATAACCGACCCGGATACCCGCCAGCCCCCAGGCCTTGGAGAAGGTCCTCACCGATATCAGGTTAGGGTATTCATCTATCATATCCACAAGCGAGAAAGGAGCGTATTCCACGTAAGCTTCATCTAGTATCAGGGTCACACCGGTTTCAAGCAGTGATAAGATGCTGTCCTTACTATACTGCAGGCCGGTGGGGTTGTTGGGTGAACAGACTATCAGCGCGTCTATCTCGTCGATGAAATCTTTCCTGGAAGGTAGTGAAAGATCGCTATTTAACGGGATCTCCAGCAGCTTTCTCTCGTTCCTTTGCGAAAAAAAGCGTATGTATTCGTAGGACGGGGTGTAATAGGCCATGACACCGCCTTTCGGCACCTCTGTTTTGAACAGAGTGTCCAATATTATATCGGAACCGTTGGCAAGGACTATGTTTTCTGGTATAACGTCGTAGTATCCCGCGAGTTTCTTCCTGAGCTCGTCCCCGAACTCCGAAGGGTACCTGTTGAGATCTATATCCACTTCCTCATCCAGCAGTGAATAGTATTCGTCTTCCATCGATTGATTCTCGTTTAGATCTAGTCTGATGAGGGAGTCATCCATGGAGTCACCTATCATGGAGATGTTATAGTGTTTATGCATTATAAATGTATAGAAAATAGAAGAAAAGGAAGGGGATTTTGGTTGATCTAGCGGTAAGGAGCAGGTCCTTCGGACTGCACTTCTTCCCGCTGATCTACCTTCTTTTTGACCTTCTTCACGGCTTCCTTGAAATGCCTCTGGTGCACCTTGGTCTCCTTGATCTTATCCGCTTCCATCTCGCCTCCTTCGGAAACGAATTCGCGTATGGACAGCATCACCGCTTCGTTGCATATCGAGGCTATATCGGCACCGCTCATGTTGGCCGTATCTCTTATGAGTTTAGAGATATCTACATCATCTGCCAACGGTTTGTTCCTGGTGTGCACTTCGAATATCTCCTTCCTGGTCTCGTCGTCGGGCATACCGATGGTTATCCTCCTGTCGAACCTTCCTGTTCTGAGCAGAGCGGGATCGATTATATCAGGCCTGTTGGTAGCCGCTAGAACCACAACGTCGTGAAGTGGTTCCAATCCATCGAGTTCAGTTAAAAGCTGAGATATCACCCGCTCGGACACGTTAGAATCCGAACTGCTGCCTCTCTTGGGTGCTAAAGCATCTATTTCGTCGAAGAATATGATCGTCGGTGCGGCTTGTCTGGCTTTCCTGAACGTTTCACGCACGGCTTTCTCGCTCTCTCCGACCCACTTGGAGAAGAACTCCGGACCTTTCACCGAGATGAAGTTGGCTTCGCTCTCGTTGGCTACCGCTTTAGCTATCAGGGTTTTACCCGTTCCAGGCGGGCCGCTCATCAATATGCCTTTGGGTACTTCGGCGTCCATGTGCATGAATATATCGCTGTATTGGAGGGGCCACTCGATGGCTTCTTTGAGCTCGCGCTTGGCCTCTTCCAGACCTCCGACTTCATCCCAACTGACATCTGGAGTCTCTATTATCACCTCTCTCATCGTGGAGGGTTCCATCTCTCTGAGAGCGCGGTTGAAATGGTCTTTGGAAACTTCTAGTTCCTCAAGAAGTTCAGGAGGTATCTGGTCTAGGTCGAGATCTATATCTGGTAACACCTCGCGTAGAGCTAACATTGCCGCCTCTTTGGCCAGTGCTTCTATATCAGCGCCGACGTAACCGTGTGTCAGCGAGGCTATCTTTTCGAGATCGACATCGTCCGACAACGGCATACCCCTGGTGTGGATCTCTGCTATCTCTTTCCTGCCTTCCTTGTTGGGCATACCTATCTCTATCTCCCTGTCGAAACGTCCTGGCCTTCTTAGAGCCGGATCCAGAGCGTGTGCCCTGTTGGTCGCGCCTATGACTATGACCTTGCCCCGGGCCTGCAGTCCGTCCATCAGTGATAACAATTGAGCGACTATTCGCCTCTCGGTCTCGCCGGAGACTTCGTCCCTCTTCGGTGCTATGGAATCTATCTCGTCTATGAATATGATCGACGGTTGGTTCTCCTCAGCTTCTTCGAATATCTCTCTTAAACGGCCCTCGCTCTCACCGTAATACTTGGACATTATCTCGGGCCCGCTGATGCTGTGGAAGTTGGCGTTGGTCTCGCTGGCAACGGCTTTCGCCATGAGTGTTTTACCGGTTCCTGGTGGACCGTGTAGAAGGACTCCTTTCGGGGCTTCTATACCCACTTTATCGAAGAGCTCAGGATGTCTGAGAGGTAACTCTACCATCTCTCTTACTTTCTCTATCTCACCCTCGAGACCGCCGATGTCTTCATAAGAGACCCTCGGTACCTTGGCTATCTCCTCGGGACTGACCGGTTTCTCCGAGATAATAACCTCAGTACTGGGTCTGATGATAACCGCCTTGCTAGAAGGTGAGAACGATTTGACGATGAGCTCGATCTTCTTCCCCATCACGTTGAGGGTTATCGAATCTCTTTTGGAAACTGGTCTGTCTCGTAATGCCTGCTTCCTAAGATAATCCTCTCCGCCCATGAGCCTGATCGGCTCCGTCGGGGCGAAGGTGACCTTCTTGGCAGTCTTGGCTTCTACTTTCTCGATACCAACCTTCTCGTCTATCTTGACCCCGGCGTTCCTCCTGGTGGGACCGTCGATACGGATCACCCCCGTGTTCCTATCTTTTTCATCACCGGCCCAGACCTTTGCAGCGGTCTGTTTGTTACCTATAACAAGTATGATATCACCGCTCTGAAGGCCGAGTTTCTCTTTTACCGCCGGGTCTATCCTGGCTAATCCTCTACCTACGTCGGTGGATCTGGCTTCTGCCACCCTTAATACTCTTTCTTCTTTCTTCATCATATCACTTTCTTTTTATCCCTTTTGAGCATTATACAACACATTGTTGTAATATTCATGTTGTTTAATGGTTTGAGGTTCTATTTATACTTTTTGTTTTGACTTCCTCAATATTTTTTACCTTTCCCTCCCTATCCTTTTCCATGGAAGCAAACTTCGTCGTCGTGCTTCATTTCCTAACCGCTCTCCTGATAGGTCTTTTGATAGGCGTGGAAAGAGAGTTGAAGGCGGAGAAAGAGGGTGAATCCGCGGTTTCAGGTATCAGAACTTTCAGCTTTGTCAGTGTGATCGGGTTCTTCTTCACGTTCTTGCTTCTAGATAGTCCATCATTGCTGATGATAGGTATGGGTAGTTTGGTAGTGATGATCTTCTCAATACCCTTGCTAAAGGAAAAGATGGCTGCACCCGGTCTGACTTCAGCCACTGCATTGGTCATAGTACTACTGTGCGGTTCACTTGCAGGGTTAGAACTTCCCTTGTTAGCTGTTTTTATCGGGATCACTACTTACGGTATACTCGATGTAAAAGAACGAACGCACAAGTTCGCTGGACTACTGAGTCAAGAAGATATCATGAGCGGGCTCAGGTTCTTGATGGTCGCCTTCATCCTGATACCGATAGCATACACTATCGGAGAGGTCCATCCGTTAGTAGGTCCGGGGAATGTATTCGACCCCGTTAAGACGCTGCTCATGATAGTTTTCGTCTCCAGTATCTCGTTCATCAGTTATCTGTTGATCAGGTTCGTCGGGGCCAGTAAAGGGTTGGAATTGTCCGCTTTCTTGGGTGGTTTCGTGAGTTCCGCTGCATCGACGGCTTCACTCTCTCAAAGATGCTGTGAAGAACGCGCCCTGAGGGATGTTTCAGTCATAGGGATCATAGCTGCGAATTCATCGATGTTCCTGAAGAACTTGATCATAATTTCAGCCATCGGTGGGTTCGTGATATTGAAAGTGGTCGGGTTGCCTCTAGCACTGTTGTTCTCATTGGGTTTGCTCTTGGTATTCTTACCGCGTAAAGAGACTAAAGATGTAGATGTCGATGTGAAAACTCCCTTCGCGATAATACCTTCGGCGAAATTCGGCGTGCTTTTCATCCTCATCTCCGCTCTTTCTTACTTCTCTAAAAGTTACTTCGGGTCCTATGGACTTTACGCAGCAGCTCTAGGCGGGATGGTTTCGACGACTTCGGTGGCGGCTTCGCTTGGAAGCTTGTTTGTAGCCGGGGAGATAAGCAGCTTCGAAACACTCTCAGTTATGATGCTGACCCTGGTTTTCGGAAGTATCTCAAAGATAGCTATCGCATGGTCTTACGATAAAGAATTGGGTAAGAAGGTTTCCGTTTATCTGATCGTTATAGCCATACTGACAACGATAGTCGCCATATCCCCATTTTTGATAGGAAAATAAATAAAGAGGGCTATATTTGGTGGTAGCGATGAACGGTCTTGTCATGGGTCTGCTATATACTGTTATCGCAGTCGCTGTATTTTTAACGATATTTGGAATTTTAGACAAGCTGGGATATCTGGAGAGATACGGTCTAGGTCTCAGCGGCCCGATGTTGATGTGGAGGACCGAGAAAGGTAAGAAGTTGATAGACCGGATCGCCGAGAAGAAGAGGTTCTGGGAGATCTACGGTAATCTAGGACTGATAATCATATCTATAGCCATGGTATTGATCCTCTTCTTGGTCGCTTGGTCAGCTTATCTGGCCAGTTCGATCCCTGCGGAACAGGCGCCATCGCCTCAGATGGTGGTAGGTATACCCGGTGTCAATCCGCTGATACCCATATGGTACGGGATATTCGCACTGGCAGTGGCTATAGTTTTCCACGAGTCCAGCCACGGGATACTCTCACGTGTTGCGGATATCAAAGTTAAATCACTAGGTCTGGTTTTCCTGGTAGTCCCGATAGGTGCCTTCGTAGAACCAGACGAAGAAGAGATGGAGGACTTATCCAAGATCAAGAGGGATAGGATATATGCCGTGGGACCGACGACCAACATACTGCTGGCCATCGTGTTCGCTCTACTGTTCTCATCCGTATTCATGGCGTCTATTGCTCCCAGGGAAGACGGGCTGATAGTCAACGGCATCTCACAAGGTTCGCCGGCTGACATAGCTGGTCTAGATAGAGGGGATGAACTCATCTACATAAACGGTGTGAAGATCGATTCGCCCGACCAGATAACTGATATACGATTGGATCCAGGGATAAGGACCAGCATACGATACCTTGAAGGTAAGAAAGAAAGGAGCGGTGAGATACGGACGGGTCTAGTAGTAACCGGTATCTCTGACGGACTGCCAGCCGATGAAGCCGGTCTTGAAACAGGGGATATACTCATCAGTATAGACGGAGAACTGGTCCGCAATTATGATGTGTTCGATTCTATTTTAGCTACCACTAGCGCTGATCAGACGATAAATATCACCTACATGAGACAGGAAAACGGTGATTACGGGGAGAACATCACCACACAGTTGACACTGGCAGATAAATACGACGTTTTCGAGGAAAACTATCCATCTCAGAACGATGAAGAATACAGGGGAAAGGGGTACATGGGTGTTACCGTTGCCTATTTAGGATTCACAGGTTGGGACGCGGAGGCTCTTCCACAGATGTTCTCTCAACCTTTCAAGGGAGATGATGGTCTTGGAGATTACTTCATGAGCTCTATGCAGTACATCTCGTTCCCGTTCATGAGACTATCACCTGTTCCGGATAATATCGCGTCTCTATACGAAGTCAGTGGGCCTTTATCGGTCCTTCCAGACGACGTGTTCTGGGTCATGGGTAATGCGATGTACTGGGTGTTCTGGCTCAATCTGATGGTCGGTTTGTTCAACGCTCTACCGGCGGTACCACTTGACGGGGGATACGTGTTCTCGGACGGTGTGAGCGCTCTGGTGGAAAAATTCGGTATGAAAGAAGAAACTGAAGAAAAGCTGATAAGCGGTATCTCTTACCTCGTAGCGTTCATCATATTGGGATTACTGATGTGGCAGTTGATAGGGCCGCGGATCTAAGATCAACTTTTTACTATCTCGAAGCCATCGTCGTATATCAATGGGAAGTAATCTCTAGGATGCTCTGTTTTCCTCATCTTCATAGTGCTCAAGAAAAGGTTCACGTTGTTCTCTTCTCTTCTAAGTTCTAGGTGGAAAATCCCGTCGGAGAGGAATCCCTCGCCTGCGTCGGTGAACTTGACCTGATCTAAAGGCATCTCGTGTATCAAGAAAGCCGTTACTTCTAAGTTCCTGAGCCACTCGAACAGCTCGAACAGATCTTTACGTGGATCATCGAACCTCGCCATGGTCTTCAGAACGGGCAGCGAATCGATGACCAGGAATTCATTGTTAAGGTTTCTTCTAAGATTTTTTACGTACATCTTGAACACTTCCATCCAAGCGGTCTTCTCAAGTTCTGAGACTCGGCTCCTTATCAGACCGATATCCAGGATGCTCAAGTTCTTCGATACTTTATCCCAATCCATGCCCAGACCGTACATGTTGTTTATGAGACTTTCTCTTCTCTCCTCCAGAGATATGTAAACTCCTTTCTTATCGTTCTCGAGAGCATTGTTGAACAGTACGTAAAAACCTAAAGTGGATTTCATAGTACCCGGTGAGCCCGCCAATAAAACCAGGCTGTTCTTCGGTATCCCTCCTTGAAGATTCTCATCCAGACCTTTCACGTAAGTTTTAACTCTATCGACATTTCTTTTTTCGTTCATATCTTGACACCTCCTCTGTTATATGTCTACCTTAATAAGATGTACATTTATATTGTTTTCGTAAAAGTTCCGTTATCATGGCTAACTTATGTATATCGGTTTATGTATATTACAGAATATGTTACCTTTCAAGGAAGTAGCGGTCCTGGACAGGAATTCTGGATACTGGGGAGTGCCTCCAGAACAGCTTATGGAGAACGCAGGTAGGAGCTTGGCTCGAGAGATAGAGAAAAGGTTCCCCGATGAAGAGATATCATTCATCTGCGGTACGGGTAACAACGGTGGAGACGGTTACGTAGCAGCTAGATATCTTTGGGAGTGGAGGGATAAGAAAGAGATCAAGGTATATCTGCTCAAGGGAAAAGAGAACGTAAGGAGCGATATCGCAAGGAAGAATCTAGATAGGTTGGATTGTCCTGTCGAAGAAGATGTCGATTGGGACGAGGTGTCTGGTACGGTCATCGTCGATGGTCTGCTGGGTACTGGAATATCGGGATTTATAAGGGAGCCATACAGGACGGCGATAGAGAATATCAATTCTGTAGGAGCCCATGTGATTTCCATAGATCTACCTAGTGGGTTAGGTGCTGACATGAAAGTCGAGCCCG
>CAZFVW010000015.1:0-5527 GCA_964522285.1 uncultured Thermoplasmata archaeon
AGCTCATCAAAATGTGGACAACTCCGTAATCTGTTAATTATCTCATCCTTCATCAACTAATGTAATGGTGCAACAAGGCTAAAATATTTTCCCTTGAATGATGATGGTACTTTGGAAAAAGCTTCGTTACTCTTTTAAATCACTATGCAACTCATCCATCTATTCCTGTTGTTTTCAGTGATTCTTCTTCCGAGGTCGGTTCGGTTTTATCCTTGAAGAACTCCTCCCATGCATCTTCGTACTCTTTGATGTGCCTGTCGAGATCGATTTCCAGTTCTTTTTTGTGATCTAACATACTCCTTATTCGTTTTCCCTTAAGTATAGTTTGAGATAAATTATTGTTATCCCAAGTTTGTGCATCCATTTTCGAAATTATGAGGTACGTAAGGCTTTCGAATGTAATCGGGTGGCGTGATCCAAGAGCTGTCTCTATAAAGTAAAAGAAAGCTAGTCAGTTTACCACAAACAAAAAGTCCGTCGAACATCACACGTAAATTATATCTACACTAACGGCGATGTTATATCGGAAGGTGAACTCGATATGCATGCCTGTAAGATATCAGTCTTCACGATCGCAGCTTTGCTGTTATCTCTACCTCTAGCGGCAGCCGCCGTAGAAGAGGGCCAGAGATCTGATATGACATCCATAACGAAGATGAAGATATTCGTTTACACAGATTATTCTGGAGAAGACGCCTCCGGGGTCAGGGAGGATATAGACGATTGGAACAACAGCGACGGAGTGGTCTCTACCAGCGAAGTGAACGATTACAAAGCAATTCTAGATAGTCTCCTGACCGAACCGCTGTGCAGTTATTATCTAGACGACTCTAGGGGAAACTACGAAAACATCGAATACATTATACAGAACGCGGAAGGCAGCACCCAAAGTACCGAGGACCTCACCATCGCCACGGAATGGATAGTGATCTTCCCAAGCTCTAATTCCAACACACACGAGATAAAAAACGATAACACTTTCAAAGACCCGGGCACCCGGTATGTCATCACCTGTCCGGAGGGATACCGCTGGACGCAGTCAAACGGACTTGAAGATGTCACCATAACAGAAGATTCAAGGACCATCGAAGCTACCCTGACCGACAGACCTATCACATTAACCCTCACGAACACTGAACCAAAAGAAGAATCTCCTTCACTCACGACCCTCGCAGCCATAACTACGATCCTCACTACCGCTGCTATCTTTAAAAAAACACAGTACAACTAACTGAAAAAGTTCTTTGTATCTTATCGATTCACGGTGGCGGTGGTGGATAATACTGTCTCTCTTTCTTTTTACCGCTTTTCATGACCAGATAGATCACCACGATGATCACAACTACTATCACGATCACCGCCACGGCGATCACGCCAAAGCACAGCATAGATAAAGAATCGAATATCTCATCAAGATCCTCACCGAAAGTATTGGAATAGCTGTAATCCACCAATGCGGTTCTGTTACCGCTGTTGTGTATCACGAAGTAGTAGTCCTTATCGTCGGTCTGAGTCCAGTTCTCATGCAGTTCCTCGACCCCGACCCGTGAAAAGTCGGCCCGAGACCAATTTTGATATCCGCTGGAATGCGGATCGAAGTTCCTATCATCTATTATATACACGTCCACGGGCCTAGTAGAACTGACGTTCATATGGATCTCGCTGCCTTTAGAAGTCAGATACAGATCTTCCTCGATGAATTCCCCCGGTTCCAGATATATATCGTTCATCTCCGTCTCACTGGCCTCTACCGCAGGACATGCCATTATCGATACAGCTAGAACAACTACGATAAATCCATAGAGCTTTCTTGACATATACACCGCTTCCCTAAACACAGCGGACCATATTAAGATTTACGAAAGAAGTGCGAAGGTAAATAATTAATATTCCCGCCGACCTCGTAAATCATGGAGAAAGGAACTCTTCTCGACACCCCACCTATGATAGGTAGGCGGGAAGAGATGGAGATCTTGAAGGAACATCTCAACGGCGCTCTAAAGAGCAACAGCTCCACAGTTCTCGTATCCGGTGAAGCTGGCATCGGTAAAACCCGGTTGGTGGAAGAACTGAAATACATCGCAAAGGAGAACAACTCCAAGATACTCGAAGGACAATGCCTGGCGGATAACCTCGAACCCCTTTTACCTTTCAAAGAAGCACTCAGGAACGCAGACATGCTGCACCTGATATCACATGACCCGCCACCGAAGGTCATCTCGGCCTATCTGATAACTACGTCGGGATTACTAGTCACCAGATCAGAGAGACAAAAAACCGAATTAGATGCCGACATCTTCGCCTCGATGCTCGGCGCGGTACAGAATTTCATCAAAGACTCCCTGTCCTTCATGGGTGAAGAAAAAGGCAGTTCTCTGAATTCTATAGCATACGGAGGCCACGATATCATCATCCAGACCGTCGGTGACCTCTCACTCGCCATCGTCATCGAAGGGACAAGCAGCGAGTTCTTGATAGACGACATGAGGAAGACATTATACGATATAAAAGACGACCTGGGTGATTGGAACGGGGAGGTATCCAGCGCCATGAGATTTCAGAAGGACCTGAACTGGTTCATCGACTCCGGAAAATACGAAGGAAAGTTCCTGGTGGACGATTCCGAGATCAAGAAAGAGAACCTATTCGACAACGTCCTACTGGGTCTGAAACGTTCGTCTGCAGAACGACCGATCGTCCTGTTCATCGACGATCTCCAGTGGTCCGACCACACGACTCTATCACTGCTGCACTACCTCTCAAGGAACACCAAAGACTCACGTCTGATGATAGTCGGCACTTACAGACCCGAAGATATTTTGAAGGTCGAGGATAACAGATCACATCCTCTGAAGACCACCATGCAGAACATGAGCCGTGAATCGCTCTTCGACGAGATCAGCATCGAACGATTGTCAAAAGAAGAGACCAAAAAGGTCTTAGAAGAGATCCTGGAGGGTATCGACCTCGATGAAAATTTCACAAATAAGATATACGACGAAAGCGGCGGCAACCCGTACTTCATCTTCGAGATGATAAAACTCCTCGTAGACGAAGGTCATATCGAAAGAGACCAAGAGGGATGGATAGTAGATAAGAACGTTGAAGAAGTCCAGATACCGTCCAAGATATACGACATAGTCGTCAGAAGACTTGACAGGCTCATCAAAGAACAGAAAGAAATACTCGAGTGTGCTAGCATAATAGGAGACGAATTCGAATCCGAGGTTTTGGGCGAGGTAACAGGTGTCAACAGGTTGAAACTCCTGCGAAACCTCAACAAGATAGAGAAGACCCACAAACTGATACACTCCTTCGAGAAGAGATACCGCTTCGACCACCACCTGGTAAAAGACGTTCTTTACGAGAGTATGATGGAAGAACTGAGGAAAGAATACCACAAGATAACTGCAGAAACATACGAGAATTTATTCGACCCGGATGAACTTGAAGTCAAAGAACAGATAGCGAAACATCTATTCAAAGCAGGCGACGAAAGAGCCGGTAGATATCTTGTAGAGCTCGGTGAAAGTTCAAAAGAGAATTTCTCAAATCAAGATGCTGCGGAATACTTCCAGAGAGCTCTAAGATCTACAGATAGATCGGAGATCAGGAGAAGAGCTCAAAAGGGTTTAGGAGATATATATTCGACCGTAGGTGAATTTGAAGATGCTCTAGACCACTACCAATCAGCGCTGGGATCGACTGAAGAAAAACCGGAAAAAACCTACATCATAAACCAGCTAGCCAGCGTCTACGATAAACAGGGAGATCACGAACAGGGTAATTTGATCTGCGAGGGATGGTTGGAACAGATAGAGAAAGATACCTTCGTCGAAAAAGTCGAGCTCATGGGGACCTACGGCTGGAACCATCGTATCCTTGGCAACTACAAGAAGTCCGAGAACATCCTAACTGAAGCGCTATCTCTCGCCTTGAAGCTCGGCGATAAGAGGGTCACAGCAGAGATGGAACATCTATTGGGAACCTACTTTTCCGATGTAAATGAATCCGAGAAAGCGATAGAACACCTGAAAAGCGCTCTACGGAAAAGGGAAGATATAGAAGACCAGAAAGGGCTGTCCGGCAGCCTCAACAATCTCGCTATAGTTTACTGGGAGACAGGTCGTCTCGACGAAGCTTTAGATCTGACAAAGCAAAGCTTAGAGATATCTCGGATGATCGGCTCAAAATACAATATGGCAAATTCATTGAATAACCTGGGCTTGATCTATTACGATATGAGCGATCTAGACAGCTCACTGAAATATCTCCAGAAGAGCTTAGAACTCAGTGAACAGATAGGAGAAAGAAGAGGTATCTCTAGGGCACGTGGTAATCTAGGGTACGTTCACAGGGAGAAAGGGGATCTAGGGAAAGCGGTCCATCATCATAAAGCGGGTTTGGAGATAGACGAAGGGATAGGCAACAAGCCGGACGTATGTTATTCTCTGGATAATCTAGGTATGTCTTTTATGTATTCGGGAGAACTAGATAAAGCTGAAGACTGCTTCGAAAAGAGCATCGTTCTAGCCGAGGAGTTAGGCGATGACCATCAATCGATCTTGATCAACCGGGGTTTGGGAGAGCTGATGCTTCGCAAAAATAATCCAGGTAAAGCTTTGGAATATGGTTTGAAGGCAGACGAGCTTTGTGAAGATATCGATCTGCGCATGGAGAGGGGTGAATGCAAACAACTTCTTGGGAATGTATATCAGCAGATGGACGATCACGAAAGATCAGAAAAGTATCTAGAAGAAGCTCTACAGATATTCCAAAAAACGAAGGACGACATCAACCTGTCTAAGACACACTTAGGCTTGGGAGAACTTCATGAAAGCAAAGGTGATATCAAAGAAGCGAAGGAACACTACCAGCGAGCCCTCGAGATGTTCGAGAGGATAGGGATGAAGCTGTGGAAGAAGAGAGCGATAAGAGGTCTAGATAATTTAGATTGATGATTTTTTTAAAAAGAAAGAAAATGTCGGGAGCGGGGTTCCCTTCGGAATAACTCCAAAGTCGATATTCCAAAGGCTCGCAAAGCAGAGCTTTGCTCATTAGGAAGAAAAACTCACAAAGTTCGTTTTCCTGTTCTCAATAGCTCACTCCGTTCGCTATTCATCCAATTCGTTAAAACTTCGTTTTAACTCATGATCACGAACCATACTTGGTGAGTGAGATAAGGAATTTATTCCTTTAGAACTTCTTTCAAACCCCTTTACCCTCTAAAAGAAAAAAATGTCGGGAGCGGGGTTTTATTAGGAAAACTCACTACGTTCGTTTTCCAAAAATTCGTTAAAACTGCGTTTTAACTCATGAACCCGCGGCCTAATTACTAACTCATCTAGAAAAATATTAGATGTCGGGAGCGGGGTTCCCTTCGGAATAACTCCAAAGTCGTTATTCCAAAGGCTCGCAAAACTAGTTTTGCTCATAAACTTCGTTCAAACCCCTTACCCTTGAAGAAAGAAAATGTCGGGAGCGGGGTTCCCTTCGGAATAACTCCAAAGTCGTTATTCCAAAGGCT
>CAZFVW010000015.1:5627-16854 GCA_964522285.1 uncultured Thermoplasmata archaeon
TAAACTTCGTTCAAACCCCTTACCCTTGAAGAAAGAAAATGTCGGGAGCGGGGTTTGAACCCGCGGCCTCTAGATTACTCAGGAAATTGTTCCAATTTCCTCATTTCGCAGAAAACCTGGCGGTTTTCTCCGATTCCCAGGAACTAGATTCTTGATATCAAAAAAATATCAAGATAATTTCCCAAAGAGTTTAGAACGCTATTTCGTTTCCCTATGAGTCTAGCGCTCCACCAAGCTGAGCTATCCCGACAGAAAGAGTATTCACTCTTCTTGAAGTGCCTTTTGGATCTTCTCAGAGAACGCTGGTCCCACGCCTTCCAGGGCTGTGAGTTCATCTTTAGAAGCTTCCTTCAACTCGTCCAAGGATCTGAAACCGCCGTCGAATAACTTCTCGGCCATGGTCGGACCGACGCCTTCGATGCTCTGGAATTCTTCGATGATCTCCGGTTTGGTCTTTTCCTTCTTAACTTCAATTTCCGGTTCCTCATCTTCAACTTCCTGCTCTCCTTTTTCAGCTTCCTCTTCAGCCTTCTCTTTCTCTAGTTCCTCTTCAGAGATGATCTTGTCTTCGATCTGTTCGTCGCTGGGTATCGAGAGAACTTCTGATTTCTTTATCTCAACGTTCTTCAGCGGATAGATCTTCTTACATCCTTTGCGTATCTTCTTAGCTAATCCGCCGAACAGTACCTTCTGAGCCATCTGTGAGAGCGTAGATCTCCTAGCAGTCTCCTCGATGATCTCCTCCTGTTTGTTCCTGAGCGAACGCTTGATCGATGAATTGATCCTCTTGTCAGCAACGGACAGGGTCTTCAACCTTATCATGTAACCTTCTTTGGTCCTGACATCGAAGACAGAGTCTATCTTGGATCTTCTTCTCCTGGTCTGCCTTCTGATGTAATCCGTGGTCATATCGTGACCGATGAACCTCGTTACACATTCTCCGCCTCTGACACCGTTGACCTTGAGTTTAACCTTGATGTGGACCTTCGAAAAGTCACCTACCAGGTCTTGCAGACTGACTTCCGTCACTCTGCCGAGCAGATCTTCTGGTTCCGTAGCGGGTGTTTCTCCCACTACTGCGTTCTCGAACATAGTCGGTGCTACTATCCTGTACCAGCTCTTCGTCTTCCACTTGTCCTTTACGCGTCTTCCTGCGCGCCTGGATTTTCCTTTTGCCATCTTTATTCCTCTTAATTATGAGTGGGTGAGTTTGTTGTATTTATATATTATATAACAACTTTTTGGTTTATTCGCCTTAATGGTTTACACTAGAGTAGTTTTAAACCTTTCGGCATATCTCCGAACTCTTCTTTGAACTTTTCAGGCCATCCTTCCGGATCGATACCTTTCTGAGATAAGAACGCCGCAGTCCACCGCTCTAACCCTATACCTGTACAGCCCGAATAGAGTTCCTCGGTTTGGGATTTGATGTTGAAAGATTCGGTATATTTTTTGAATATCGAAAGATTCTGGAACTCCAACCATTCGCTGTCATCCCTGCTCCCCCTATACGGAAGGTAAGCTTCGAAATCTACCGTGCCCAGACCGCGGTCTTCTTCTTCATCCTCCTTACTCTCCCCGGCCTGCTGTAGGTAGAACGGAGTGACCCTAGCCATCCGCCATTCAAGCTCCAAGATCTCTTCGAAAACGTGCTTGTATCTGTCGATCAATCCCTCCTTCAACTCCAGCAGCTGTTCTTTCGTCCCTATATAAACCGGTTCTATCCTGTGGAACTCGTCCACTCTCTCGATACCGTGCCTGCCGCCGGATTCGTATCTTGCACTGGGGACGCTCTTATCGTAAACCAACACGGGAAGTGACTCGTCGGCGATGGTCTGGTTCCTGAGTGACCAATACATCACTGGACACTGTGCGTAGCAGATACCGTAGCGAGCGCCGGTCGTCATCTCGTTCAGTTTATCCATGGGGACTTCTCGTGATATCTTTATCTCGTCGACGACTTCCTCCCATTCAACGGGATCTCTGGTCTTCGGTTCGCAGACATAATACGCCTCGTTGGGTATACCTTCCATGTGTCCCGTATCTATCCAAACCTCGAAAGGGACCATCATGGATTCGATGATCTCCTGAAAGCCCAACGGTTCCAATACCTCTTTAACGGCGATCTTCTTCATGGTCTCCAAGATCTTCGCCGCTTGAGGCCGGTAGAACCATTTTCCCTTCGTAGGTCCTTTCTTGAGCCATCCCCTTTCTTCCATCTCCTCGGTGGGGTCCTTGTCCCAGAGCATCTCTTTCTCTTCGGATTCCCAGATCAACTCCCACATCTCTTCTTTCCCGCCGTAATACTGGGCGTCCACCTTCTCCCCGACGCGATTGATTATCCTGTCCACGTAATTCTTCTTGAGCTGTTCTTCCGTAAGGCCGGTTATCGTGACGCTGCACATCTTTCCGTCGAATGAGATCTCGTCCACATAAGGCACTTCCACCGCTTCCTTCGGCTCTTCCTTCACTTCGAATCGAACCTGGTAATCCTCTATCTCGATATCTCTGACACCGACGTGATGCTTCTTACCCATCTCCTGGCTCAGCTTCTTCCTCAACCTGACCAAAGCGTCGTGTGCCCGGACGTATCTATCAGATATTATCTTCACCTGGAGTTTATCCTCCTCCGTAAGAGAAAAAGATACGACCTCGGCTCCGCCTTCTACACCCGATGGAACACCTCTTTTCAGAAGGTCTTCGTTCGCCTCTTCGATCAGGCCTTGGATATCGCTTTCAGCTTCTTTCACGTCCCCGCTGAAATAGAGGACTGCTTCTAGTTCAAAGTCCATTCTATCGGGGATAACCAAGGGGGAGGTATAAATATTTTCGACATGACGACCTCAACTTCGTTTCGAAAGATTTATCACATACTTTAATATTCTATAATCAGATTAAACATGGAAAACTTTGACGAGTATCCGGACATACGGATCCAAGATGTGATGTCGGTAAATCCAATTATAATCAGGAAGACGGAGACCGTAAAGAAAGCCGCACAATTGATGAAGGAAACCAAGGTGGGCAGCCTCCTCGTCCTCGACGATGAAGGAGAACTGGAGGGCATAATCACCGAGATGGATATCGTCAACAAGACCGTTGCAGATGGCAAAGATCCTACGGAAGTTAGGGTCAAAGATATCATGTCTTATCCCGTGCATACTATATCAGGAGATAAGAACGTCATAAAATGTGCCGAGATGATGTCCAAGAGGAACATAAGAAGATTACCGGTTATGAGCGGCGACAAGATCATCGGGGTGATAACCGAGAACGATATACTCGAACTGTCACCCACCCTCATACAGATCACTAGGGAATATGCGAAGATTGGCAGGGACAAATCGAAAGATATCGGCGAATACGAAGAACCATCTGTCATCGAAACCTCAGGATACTGTGAAAGCTGTGATACTTATTCCGATAATCTCATCATGAAGAACGGACAATTCTTGTGTCCAGAATGTGTCTAAAATTCAAGAGTTGAAACCATGAAATTTGTCAAACTATCTCAGGAAGAACTTAAGGAAATCGCAAAATTCTACCGGGGCGTCATGGCGACGGCCTACGAAGGTCTATTCTTCAGAGAAGGCAAGGTCATCGGAAAAGGGATAATGGAAGTTATACCTGACGATGTGGATTTCCATCAGAAAGCCGGCAAGCTGATAGAAGCTAGAGGCTGGGTCGATGAGATAGAGTTGAAAGAGGATAAAGCCATCGCCAAGGGCGGAGTGGAGGTGCAGGATAATTCTGATACACCCACCTGTCATAGGACTAGAGGCATATTGTCCTCGATATATGAAGAGGGGACGGGTTCAATGGTGGAGGTTACCGAGGTAAGATGCGAAAGTATGGGTGATCCTCATTGTGAGTTCGAGATAGAGATCAAGGGATTCTGAAGGTGATATGATTGGTGATTGAAACGGATGTGCTGGAAAAACTGAAACAGGAAGGTATCCTTGGATCCGCAGTTATCTCCCGAGACGGGATAGTACTCAATTCGGACCTTCCTTCGAGCACACATGAAGAGACGTTCGCTATAATGTGCGCCACCATCATCGGAGCAGCTAACACAGCCAACAAAGAGCTGGATAGGAGTAATCCTGACAAAGTCATAATCGACTCGGAAGAGGGAAGGATCTTGATAGTGAGCGCGGGGAGGAATAAGATATTGAGCGTTCTAGTCGACTCTACACACGACCTGAAGAAGATATTCCAAAGCGTTAAAAAGATAGCATCTGAGATAGAAGAATTATAGATCACCTGAACATTATTTTTCCAAGATATCCGTTATCCACTCTAGAGCCATCTCTGAAGTTTGGTCTTTCACCTGACCTCGGTTCCCAGCGAAGTTATATTTTCTGACTTCTGCTTTATCCCCATAGGAGAGGCCCATGTAAACTGTCCCAACCGGTTTTTCATCGGTTCCACCACCTGGACCGGCTATGCCCGTGGTACCTAATCCGATATCCGTATCGGCTAATCTTCTCACGCCTTCAGCCATCTGTTCAGCCACCTCTCGGCTCACGGCACCTTTATCCCGGATGATCTCCTCATCAACACCGAGCAGTTCTATCTTTGCCCTGTTGCTGTAAGTCACCAAACCCCTCTCGAAGTAATTGGAAGAACCCGGAACGTTGGTCAGCCGGTGAGCGATCAACCCTCCCGTGCAGGACTCGGCTGTGGATATCGTTTTCTCTTTTTTCGTGAGAAGATGTGCTGTCTTCTTTTCGACATCTGGTATGGCTTCCATCACCGCTTTGACATACTCGGCCATCTTTTTATCTTCTAGATAATCAGCGATCTCATCTGGAACGAGCGATCTCCACTCTTCTCCCTCTCGGATGCGTTTTCTTATCTCGGAACCCTTCCACTCGTCACGATTGATCTCGTCTATCTTCTCGACATCGACTCTGGTGCTCCTAAATAGACGCAGGACTACGTCAGAACTGGCGTAGACGACATCGAACTTAGGTAATATGGTCTTGACGTAATAAGGCCAGGCGGGATAGCAGTTTATATCCGGTATAGGATAGATCTCGTAGGGACCGATATCTCTGCTTTCGAAAAACTCCCTTATCATCTCTATCCTCTCTCCACCAGAAAGGGGGTTCCTCATCTCCCTCTGGTTCTGAGCACTCCCGACACCGATCATGATGGAATCGCATCTGTCCAACATCTGTTCGACTATCGCTAAGTGACCCTTGTGGAACGGTTGAAATCTACCGATGAATAGTCCTTTCATGTTTTTTATAAAAAACGTGAGAAGTTATAAAATTTATTCCCGCATATCACTCTATCTTGTTCAGTATGACCTTCCTCTTGGTGTGGAATTTCTTCGCCTTGTTTTCTCCAAGGAAATCTATCTCTACTTCCTTGAGATTATCGATCAAGTCGGCCAACTGTTTTTTCTCGGGAGTGACGTTGATATCTTCGATACCGGCTACCGGAAGTTGCTTCTGCAGTATGGGATTTACGAACTCTTCCCCGCCGAGCTCAAGGTAAAGCTGAGCTTTTATCAGGTCTAAAGCATCGGTGGTGGATATCCCCTCTTGCACGCGATATATCTCGTCATCGTAGTAACTGCTGGGTTTCTTATCCAATGAAAGAAGACCGATATCCTTGAAGGCCTGCTCTACGTTCTCTCCGGTCTTGGCACTGGTGAAGAAGAACTTAGCTCCGTGTTCTTCACTAAAGTCGAGGAGTTCGTTCCTGAACTGTTTCGCATCTTCATCGTCCATATCTATAAGGTCGGCTTTGTTCGCAAGGAAAACGATAGGCGGTGCTTCTCCCAATACCTCCTCTAAAAGCGGTATCCAGTAATCGGGTATGGACTCCAATGTCTCCTCACGGGTGAGATCGCTGACCAATAAAGCTCCGCTGGCACCTCTCATGTTGGCTTTCTGTGTATTCTGGAATCCTTTCTGACCGAGAAGATCTCCGATTATAAGGTTGAGAACTATATCTTCATCGTCGTATTCCAGAGTTTTTTTCTTGAAGTTCGCTCCGATGGTGGCTATGTATTCGTCAGAGAATTTCTGTTCAACATATCTCGTAACCAGAGAGGTTTTACCGACGGCACCGTCTCCGAGCAATACCACTTTCCTTTTGAATTGTTCAGCCATTTCTTTCACCTATAACTTTGAATACGGTTTTCAGATTGGAATAATCTATCTCCCTTAAAGCGTTTGGGTAGATGGGACATACAAGCATGTTATCGTTAGCGTATATTATACGGCTCAAGGTGTCCATGAAATCCGAGACTTTATCGAAGCCGTTGTGTCTTATCAGGTATTCTATACCGTGGACCATCAGTATCCTTTCCTTCCCCTCCTTCAAGAACGTCCTAGCGTCCCTGGATATCTCGAATTCTAGTCTTTTTGGATCCAGCTCTCGGAACTCGTTCGACCCTGTTTTGTAATCCGTGAGCCATATTATCTCGGTGGATTCGAACCCGTATCTATTTTTGATCTTGGACGGGTAAGATGTCGTCATGCACAAACCCTTTGATCCATGAGTGACATGGTCGTGGAGTATATCGAAAGACTTCTCGGCATCTACCGGGTCTTCCTCCAGAACGAGATATTTCTCGCCAAAATCCAGGTCCGAATATTTCATCGGTTCTTTTTCCTCCTCCTCGATACCGCTTTCCACCCGTATCTCAGAGACTTTGAAAGTTATCTCGTCTTCACCTTCGTCGATCAACTCGTAACCGAACTGTTCGCTTTCCTCATCACCACTCAGAAGTCTAGATATCACTCCTGAAAGGAATCCACCCAGAAAATCCGTGTTATCGATGCTCGTCTCTCTCACCGTGATCTCGATATCCTCCCCCTCTTGAGTGAGTTCCATCTTGCTTATACCAGCCTCCCACGAGATCTGCTTCACATACTGCTTGAGTTCTTCTCTACCGCAGTGCTCTTCGATCATATCCACCATCCTCTCCCCCCATCTGTAACCGAAAGCCGAGAACGACCTATCAACATCGGTATCCGGGTTCTGAAGTATCGATTCTAAAGCGTCGAAGGCCTCTATGGGCATCACTACGTTTCCTTTTCCGTTCATCTAAGACCACCTTTCTGTATCATGGATTCCAAGATATTCTCGCCCAACATCCTAAATGACCCTTCCACGTTCTCACCCGTTTTAGCGCTGGTTTTGAAGTATTTCGTGTTAATGTCTTCAGATAACTGTTCGATATCGCTCTCTTCGACCCTATCGAACGACGGGATATCACCGAACTCTGGATTCTCTTCGTAGAACTCTATAACTTGGGGGTGCTCTTCTCTCAGGAACTCGTCGAAATCCATCTCGCTCGCTCTATCATCGAACTCCGAGATCAAGTCGTATTTGTTCCCGAGCGTTATCACCGGTATCTCCCCAACGGTATCATACAGCCCGTTTATCCAATCCGAGATATTCTCTAAAGTCTCTTTTCTCGTCATGTCGAATACCAACAGGGCCCCTTTAGAACCCATGTAGTTGGAAGCGTGCAGTTTGGAGAAGGTTTTCTGGCCGTGTATGTCAACGATTATCAGCTTCAGGTTGATAACAAAGTCATCTGCCATGTTTCTATAAACGATCTCTTTCTTGCTCGTTTTAGAACCGATGGTCGATATGTATTCATCGCTGTATTCATCTTTCACGAACCTCCTGACAAGAGAAGTCTTACCGACAGCTCCATCACCCAACAGAACTATCTTGGCGATAACGTTTTTTTCCATGTCCGTATAGTGAATTGTTTAATACTACAAAAAGATTATCACATTCAGATATCAACACTGGTCGCAATCCGCAATCGTTAATTATCATCTCCCATATACCATCTCAAGCGTTCGAGAATCGAGAGGGCTTCGAGGATGGAATCTAAAAATAAGTTAGACCTGGAATTCAAAGGTCGAGATGATGAATTAACGGATCTGATGGATATCTATGAAGAGGCTATCAGCGGTTCGTTATCCACCGTGTTCATATCCGGGGAGGCCGGGGTCGGTAAGACCAGATTGGTCGACGAATTGATTGCTGAAATATCGAAAGATGACGAGATAGAACTGATCCGAGGGTGGTGTCTGCCGGATACTATCGAACCACTCATGTCTGTGAGGAAGGCGATGAGGAACGCCGACCTGCAGTATCTTATATCTGAAGAACCTCCTCCCAAAGTCCTATCGGTCTACCTGATGAACAACTCGGGATTATTGTTGAATAAAGCGGAAAGGGAAGAATCCGGTCTCGACTCTGACATATTCGCTTCCATGCTCTCGGCAGTGGAGAACTTCGTTTCAGATTCTCTCACTTTAGCGGGTCAGAAGCAGGAGGGCAGTAGTCTCAATTCCATAGGATACGGCAGCTACAATATATTGATCCAGTCCACGGAGGATTTTTCACTTTCGGCGGTCATCGACGGGACCACCAGCGAGTTCCTACTCGAAGATATGAACGAAACGCTCCATTCGATAGATACAAAATTCACTGATTGGGATGGTGATATCGAAAAGACCGATGAACTTTTTCCGAAACTCCGATGGTTCATAGGGTCGGGTAAATACGACGGTGAATATCTAGTTGACGACCCCAAGCTCAAACAGGAGAACCTTTTCGATAACTTATTACTCGGTATTCAGAGACTTTCAGAAGAACGACCGATATTGTTTTTCATCGACGATCTTCAGTGGGCGGATTCCAACACACTCCTACTCTTGCATTACCTTTCTAGGAACTTGGAAGAGAACAGGATACTTCTTATAGGGACTTACAGACCGGAAGATGTTTTCGAGGAGAGGGAAGGCAGGTCGCACCAGCTTCTGAAGACACTCCAAAATATGCGGAGGGAAAGCCTCTTCGAGGAGTTAGAATTGAACAGACTCGATAGAGCTTCGTGTCAAAACATGGTGAGTTCATTCTTTGACAACATGGATACCCAGATAGAATTCATGGACAGGATATACAAGGAATCCGAGGGGAACCCGCTCTTCCTCATCGAGGTATTACAGATGTTGATCGGTGAGGGTTATATCACCGAAGAGAACGGTTCTTGGAAGTTGACGAAATCCATGGATAAGATAGACCTACCTTCCAAAGTCTATGACGTGATAGAAAGAAGACTGGATAGGTTGATGAGAGAACAAAGAGATCTGTTAGACTGGGCGAGCGTGGTTGGTGAGGAATTCACTTCAGATATATTGAACCAGGTCTCGGACCAGAACAAGATCAGTATTTTGAAAAACCTCAACAATATCGAGAATTCGCACAACATCATACACTACGATGAAAGGAAGTACAGGTTCGATCACAGCAAGATGAGGGATATACTCTATGGAAATATCGGAGAAGAGCTCAAACAAGAGTATCATCGCACGATAGCAGAAGGTTATCTAGAGCTCTACGAGAAAGATGAAGAAGAGGGCATAGATGACCTCGCTCATCACTTTTACCGCGCTCAGGATGATAGAGCAGTGACTTACATGTTGAAAGCAGCCGAGAAAGCAAAGGATAGCTATGCCAACGATGAAGCTATCGAGTTGTTAACCGACTCTTTGACACTTATAGATGAAGAAAAGAAAATAGCGGATGTAAGAACGGAGATCGGAGAACTGTATTTTATCAAGGGTGAATTCGAGGAAGCCATGGAAAGTTATGAAGAAGCTGTTAGACTTGAAGAAGATCCAAGAGCGAAAGCAGGGATCTACCATAAGATCGCCAATGTTGCAATTCGTAAAGGAGAATACCAACAGTGCAGGAGGATCTGTGACAAGGGTCTTTCACTGCTTGAAAAAGGAGTTGTTATAGAGAAGTCTAGACTTCTAAGAAATAAAGGGTGGACCTATCTAAGAGAAGGTGATCACGAAACTGCGGAGGATATTTTTAACAGGAGCCTCAATATCGCTGAAGGATTGGAAGATGAAAGGGAACTCGGAGAGATATATCACTCCTACGGGACTCTATACTTCTCACAGGATCAGTATAAGAAGGCGCTGGAGAACTTCGGTCGATCTAAAAAATATCGTGAAGAAGTGGGTGATCCTATCGGCATATCCAAGACGCTGAACAATGAGGGAAACGTCTACGATGATCTGGGTGAATTGGATAAAGCTCAAGAGTGCTACCAAGAGAGCTTGAAACTCGCAGAAAAGATCGGGGACAAGTACACGATAGCAGCGACCTTGAACAACCTAGGTATAATCCACTGGCTCAAAGGTGAATTCGATAAAGTTCTGGAGTGTCAGGAAGAGAGTTTAGAGATGTTCAAAAAGATCGGTGACATGAGGACGATATCGATACTTCTTAACAACATCGGCAACATCTACCAGGATAGAGGCGAGTTGAATAAAGCTCTTGAAAATTATGAAGAGAGTTTGAAGATAGCCGAGGACATGGAAAATAAGTCTGCAGAGACCCACCCCCTTACGAACATCGGCCAGGTTTACCGGGATAAGAAGAATTACGACGAAGCTTTGGGGTATTTCAAGAGAAGCTTGAAGATATGTTTAGAGAACAAGGAAAGGCACCATTCTGTAACAAATCGGTGTGGGTTGGCTGAAGTCTATCTTTACATGGGTCATACTGAGAAGGCTAGGCAACATGCCGAGGAGGGGATAAAAACATCCCAAGAGATAGGTAGTAAGAGCATGATCGGAAAGAGTAAGCAGTACCTAGGGATGGTCTTCAGGGAGATGGGCGATTACGAGGAAGCGTGTTCTGAATTCCAAGCTTCGATACAGATATTAGAAGAAACCGGCGAGAAGAGAAAACTGGCTAGGACGCTCTACGAGTACGGTAAAACAAAACGTGATATGGGCGAAAGAGAAGAAGCGGAAGAGATCTTGGAAAGAGCTAAAGAACTCTCTGATGAAACAGGGTTGATATTCCTATCGAAAAAGATAGCACAGGGTTTGAAGTGAAGAGTGAGTGTTAACGCATTTTCTTTGTTTTAAAATTTTCTCACGCCGTTCAAAAATTCTGAAAGGTCACAGAATCAGAGATTCTGCTTGTTTATTAATTTCTTCGCTCACACTCAGAAATATAATGAATTCACAGGAAGCATGGCTTCCTGTTCTCATTACATTCTCTCGCCCTGCTCAAGAATGATAATGACGCCACAAAATGCTGCCGCATTTTCCTTGTTTTCAAACTAATTCGTTCAACTCATTAGTTATGAAAACGCTACAGAATCAAAGATTCTGCTTACTTTTTCGTTTTTCACAAAGCTCAAAACAAAAAAGCACCG